>CAYQOI010000100.1:0-9601 GCA_964419085.1 uncultured Cytophagia bacterium
TGCTTGCGTGCCTCAGCCTGCTCAGCCCGCCGTTTCTTGTAATCGATGCTCTGCAGCGCCTTCTCCAGCGCGCCCTCATAGTTGCCGCTGTCGTAGGTCATCACGACGGGCGTGTCATAAGGAAACGCGTCGGGAGGAATGAAATTTTTCCGCCTCAGTTCTGCAGGGTCGATGTTCATCTCGTGTGCCGCGGTGTCCATGAGTCGTTCCACCACGTAAGTCGCTTCCGGCCTGCCTGCCCCGCGGTAGGCGTCCACCGGGGTTGTGTTGGTGAAGACGCCGGTGGTGTGGACGTAAATGTTCTTGGTCTTGTACTGTCCGGTCAGGAGCGTGCCGTACAGCCAGGTGGGGATGCCCGCGGCAAAGGTGGAGAGGTAAGCGCCGAGATTGGCGATGGTCCGGACCCGGAGCGCGAGGATGTTCCCCTGGCCGTCGAAGCCCATTTCCGCGACCGTGTGGTGGTCCCGGCCTTGCGCGTCGGTGAGGTAGCTTTCGCTGCGTTCGGCGGTCCACTTCACCGGCCGGCCGATCTTGCGCGTCGCCCAGGAGACGATGACTTCTTCGGCATAGTGAAAGATCTTGCTGCCGAAGCCGCCGCCCACGTCCGGAGAGATCACCCGGACCTTGTGCTCCGGGAGACCCAGCACAAAGGCGCACATGAGCAGACGGATGACATGGGGATTCTGCGAGCTGGTGTACAGGGTCAATTCGTCTTTCCCCACATCATAATCACCGATAGCGCAGCGCGGTTCGATGGCGTTGGCGATGAGACGCTGGTTGACAAATTCCAGCTTCGTGACGTGCTCTGCCTTCTTCATCGCTGCGTCGGTGGCGGCTGCATCCCCCAACTCCCAGGTAAACGAAACGTTGTCCGGTGCCTCGTCGTGGACCGCCGGCGCGCCCTTTTCCAGCGCCTTGGCCGCGTCGGTGACCGCGGGCAGGACCTCGTACTCCACCTGCACCAGGTCGGCGGCGTCGCGGGCGCGATAGCGGTCCTCGGCGATCACTACGGCGACCCCATCTCCGACGTGGCGCACCTTGTCCACGGCCAAGGGCGGGTGCGGTGGTTCCCTCATGTCTTCCCCGATTTGCCAGCCGTTTGGTAGGGAGACGACCCCATCCGCCTGGAGGTCTTTGCCCGTAAAGACGGCAACGACCCCCGGCGCGGCCAGCGCTCCCGAAACGTCCAGCGATTTGATTCTGGCGTGGGCGTGGGGACTGCGCACCACGTAGGCAAAGGTCATGTTGGGCAGCACGATGTCGTCGGTGTAGCGCCCTTTGCCCGTAATGAAACGGAAGTCTTCCTTCCGTTTGACTGCGGTTCCGATGTATTTTGACATTTCTGCTCTCCTACACAAAAATTGCAACAATTCCAGGTCTGTGGCGTGAGCGATTCACTGCCCTCTTACTTGGCTTGCGCGGCCCGCTGAACCGCCTTGACGATGTTGTGGTAGCCGGTGCAGCGGCAGTAGTTGCCCTCCAGAGCGTGACGGATCGCACCTTCGTCCGGATGCGGATTGTGCTGCAGCAGGTCATAGGCGGACAAGATCACGCCGGGCGTGCAGAAACCGCACTGCAAGCCGTGCTCTTCGCGAAACGCCTCTTGCAGCGGATGCAGGTCGCCGTTTTTCGCCAATCCCTCGATGGTGACGATCTCCCGGCCGTCGGCCTGGACCGCAAACATGGTGCAGGATTTGGTGGAAAGGCCGTCCACCAGCACCGTGCACGCGCCGCACTGGCTTGTGTCGCAGCCCACGTGGGTTCCGGTCAGCCGCAGGACGTCCCGCAGGAGATGCACCAGCAGCATCCTCGGCTCTACTTCCGCTTCATGCGCGACGCCGTTTACCGTGACTGTGATTTTGTGGGTCATCTTCCCCTCCTGATTATGGGTTAAGACGGTCGATGAAACTCTCTCAGAGACGTGCTCCAAAACGCGTTTTTTTAGTCCGTATGGTGCCGGCGCGATGAAAGGATTTCTATCGCGAAAGAAAACGCCTCGGGTCAGGCCCGAAGGTGGTCTTCCAAACGAGCTTTGAGGTTGTTGAAACCCTTGTTGAGGAGCATCTTTGCCGCGGCATCCACCAGCCGCTGGCCGATGCGGGCGATGGTTCCCCCGATGTTCACCTCGCCTTCGTATTTGAGAATGGTGCCTTCACCGTCGGGTTCCAGCGTAACGTTTGTGTCTGCCCGCACAAAGCCTCCCTTACCGTTTCCTTCCATGTGAAGACGGTAGGAGTGCGGTGGTTGCTTGTCATGAATGGCAAATGTCGTGGTGTATCTGCTCGCGATGGCTCCCACTTTCGCTTCGATGATGCCCACAAACTCATCCTCGCCGGTCTGCCTGATCTCTTTACAGCCCGGCATCACTTCTTTCAAGAATTCGGGGTCCTGCAGCAAAGTCCAGAGTTTGTCCGGCGAAGCGGAAACAGTGAGGCTACCTTCAACTTTCACGACACGGCTCCCTGTGAAATGGTCAAATAGTCGGGAAGTACGATTGTTCAGGCAAGCAACCAGAAAATGGTACACAAATTTGACAAAAATGTCAAGGATTTTTGGCGGGCAAAAACGGGCTACCGGGCCAACAGTTTTTTCAGCCTGGCGAAATCCTCGGGCGTGTCCACATCCACCGTCTCCTGTTCGGGGATCGAGACAGTGGCGAGTTCTGCGGGAAATCGTCGGATCACCGAGCGGGCCCCGCGGTCTCCTTGGATTGCCAGAATCTCGGGAAAGAGGTCCCGGTGGAAAAGCGCGGGACTCCCCACCGTTCCCCCGTACGACGCAGCGACGATCTTCTTGTCCCCGCGGGCAAAGACGGTGAGAAAACGGTCGATGGTCTGCGCGCGAAGCAACGGTTGGTCGGCCAGCAAGACGATCGCGGCGTGGCTGCGCGGGGATACGGCACGCAGCCCGGTCTTCAGGGAGGAGCTCATGCCTGAGGCGGCGTCCGGATTGTGTAAAACGCGAACCCGAGAGGTCTGAACCGTCGCTTGAATCGGCTCCTGCGATTTGGATGTGACCACGAGAATCTCGTCCACTCGCGAGCCCAGAACATGGTGGAGAGACCACTGGAACAGGGTTTTGTCGCCGATCTTGAGAGAAAGTTTGTCTTCTCCCTGCATGCGGTGGGATTGGCCTGCAGCGAGAAGAACCGCGGAGACGAAAGGTCGGGAAAGCATGGGGAACGTCCCTTCGGTTCGCTGAAGAGTGTCAGTCACGCGGGTGAATGGCCTGAGTCTGCTGTCGCAAGAAGCCACCCTGCCGGCCGTTCTTGATGGCCAGCATTTCCGCAAGGATGCTGAGCGCGATCTGTTCCGGACTCTCCGCGCCGATGTCCAGGCCAACCGGCGCGTAGAGCCGGCCGAGGTCCTGCTCGGTAAACGTGAACCCTTCTTTTTCGAGGTCACGGAGCAGGTCTTGCATGCGCGCCCTGGGTCCCAGTTGCCCCACGTAGCGCGCAGGTGATTTCAGCACGAATTTCAGGATTTCTTTGTCTCTCAGGTAGTTGTGGGTCTTGACCAGCACAAACGTCTTTTCGTTTAACCGGACATGCTGCGCTAATTCCTCCAGCGGGAAGGCCAGCGTAACATCGGCGTCGGGATACCGCTCTTTGCAGGCGAAGTTTGGCCTGTGGTCCACGAGGATGATTTTGAAGCCCAGTTGTTTGCCCAGGCTCACGATGGGCACGGCGTCAGGGTCCGCGCCGAAAATGACCAGCGGCGGCCGCGGCAAGATGGATTCGATGTAGACCTCCACCGCCGTCCCGGGCTCCAGCGTGTAGGAGAGCGTCTTGGATTTCTCCCGGGCCAGAAGGCTCAGCGCGTCGGGATTTACCCGGCGGTCCAGGTCAGTGTCTCCGAGCGTGCCCTGCACCCGACCGTCCGGGAAAATCAGCATCTTGTTTCCTGCGTGGAGGTTTCCCTCCGGTGGTCCGGAAAGCACCGTTGCCACTGCGACGGCTTTTTCCTCCTCCACCGCCTTTTTGAGCACTCCGTAAAGATCAAACCGATGAGATGTGCGGCTCACGACTGAACTCCGCTTGTCAGTTCTGTTGTCTTTCTTGCCCTCTGTCGGCGCGTGGGCATCCCCGGTTGCTCGGGGTCAGCGCTGACCATTTGTGTGTAGTACGGGAGCATGTTTTACTTCACCGCTTCCACGAAAACTTCCACGACCCCGTTGCACCCGAGCCCGAGTCCCCAGATGATGTCTTCCGCGGCGGTGTTGTCGTAGCGCAACAGACGAGGTTCGCCGCTTTTGAGCACCTCTCGCGCGATTTCACGCACATCGTTTTCCAGGCAGCCCGCGCTGATGGAGCCCACCATCTCGCCCGTCTCGCTGATGAGCAACTTGGCGCCCTCTTTGCGGTAGGTGGAGCCGGAAGTGCGCACCACCGTGGCCAGGACGGCTTTCTCGCCGTTTTTTTTCAGATCTTCCAGCTTTTCCAGGATGGTCAATGTTTCGCGCATTTTTTCACCCGGTGTGTTCCGTTTTCCGATGCCTTTGGGAATGGCGATTTGTTATAAGTTTAACGGTTGCTCAGCTGAAAATCAAGACAAAAGTAACTCCTGTGCTGGCCGGTTTTTGTCGGCTTGTTTTTGCCACGCAGCTAACCTGCATTATTCATAAACCACTGCGAAGATAGCATAAATATTTTTAAATAAAAGAGTTGTGGCTATTTGTTCTTCCATGCTTAGTTTTTGGAGATTCTTTATCTCACTCAGACTCAGCGTACGTAGTGCATTGTTTTACTGTAACTTACTTTGCTTTGTCAGCGAACACTGCGTCTCTGCGAGAATAATTCAAGCCAAAAACAGTTTTGATCTGAACTGCCTTTTTGTTAAATTTGGTTCAATGAACAATGCCGCGGAGACAAGTGGGTTGTCGGGTGGACCCGGACGGGGTACCCGATTTCTGACGGGAAAGCCATGACCTGGTACAAAGAGTGGTTCGGGGAAGACTACCTCCGGGTCTATCCGCATCGAGACGAAAAAGAGGCCAAGGGGCAGGTGCGGTTTGCCATCGAGGCGCTCGCGCTGCAACCCGGCCAGCGGATTCTCGACCTTGGGTGCGGTAGCGGGCGCCACGCGCAGGAGTTGTCCGACCGCGGCTTCGAGGTGACCTGTCTGGACCTCTCGGCCGTACTGCTCAGGCTGGCTCGCCAGAGGCAGGGCGGCGCAGCGTGTTGTCTCCGGTTCGTCCGGGCGGACATGCGCGCCATCCCGTTTGTGGCCGCATTCGATGCGGTGCTCAGTTTTTTCACCACCTTCGGCTACTTCAAAACAGACGCAGAGAACTTGCAGACCCTGGTGAGCATGCAGACTGCACTCAAACCAGGGGGAAAGTTCCTGCAGGATTATCTCAACAAGGAGTTTGTGCTGGAAACGCTGGTGCCTGCGGACACGCGCGAAGAGGACGGCTTTCAGATCATTCAGGAGCGGCGCTACAACCGGAAGGAGGAACGCATCGAAAAGAAGATCACGGTCCGGGAAAACGGCAGCGTGCGCGAGTACTTCGAGTCCGTGCGGCTTTACACACTGGCCGAGATGCGGGACCTGCTGGCGAAAACGGAGCTGAGGTTGGAGCAGACGTTCGGCGATTTTGACGGCAGTCCTTTCACGCGGGAGAGTCCTCGCCTGATCCTGGTGGGGAGAAGGGAGCGCAGCGGATGAGAGTTCCCATGAGCCGCTTGCCCGGCACCTCCACCCTGGTGCAAGATTATCTCGACCATTTCGAGCGGGTGGCGGAGTTTTTCGAAGGCGACTATCGGAACAGCGAGGCCTATCTGGAACGGAGCGACCGGGTCAAGGGTCGGTCGCTGCCTCTGGGTCGGCTGGTGCCGGTTTTGCGGGAACAGAACGAGCGGTTCGGCTGCGGTGCCCAGACCCTGGAGAAAATCGACTTGCTTCTGGAGCGCCGCGCGTGCGCCGTGGTGACCGGGCAACAGACCGGTCTGTTCGGCGGTCCGCTGTTCACCCTCTACAAGGCGCTCACCGCCATCCGGCTAGCGGAACGTCTCAACCGGACCTGTGAGGGGTGCTACGTCCCGGTCTTCTGGTTGGCGTCGGACGACCACGATTTCAGGGAGGTCAACCATGTGACCGTAGTGAACAAGACCAACCGGCTGGTCACCCTGACCTACGAAGCCCATCCTGCCGAGCGTCGCGAGCCGGTTTCGCAGGTGACGTTGACCGAGGAAATCGCGGCGCTGGTGCACCAACTCGGCGAGGAAACCCACCCAACGGAGTTCAAAGACGCGGTTCTGGCGCAGCTTTCCGAGGCCTACCGGCCGTCGGTGGCTTTCTCGGCCGCGTTCGGTACCTGGCTGATGGGCTTGCTCAAGTCATTCGGCGTGATTTTTATCGATGCCAGCGACCCGCGGATCAAGGCGTTGGGGAGCGAGATTTTCCGCCGGGAAATCGCGGAGCAGTCCCCTTCCACCCGTGCCGCGCTGGAGCAGTCGGCGCGTCTTGTCGCGTCCGGCTACCACACTCAAGTGCAGTTGCATGAGGGTAGGTTGAATCTGTTTTATGTGCAGGACGAGCGCCACGCGGTGGAGGTGGACGATGGCGTTTTGCGCGTGAAGGGAGTTGAGCAGACGTTCGGTCAAGGCGATTTTCTGCGCGAGCTGGAGGCCCACCCGGAGCGGTTCAGCCCCAACGTAATCTTGCGACCGTTGTTTCAAGACGCGTTGCTCCCGACGTTGGCCTACGTTGCCGGACCCGGCGAGATCGCGTACTACGCCCAGATGAAAGGCATCTACCAGGCGTTCGGTTTGACCATGCCCATCATTTACCCCAGAAAAAGCTTGACCTTGTTGGAAGCAAGGGTGGAAAAGGTGCTGGATAAATACGGTCTCGCCGTCTGGGATTTTTGGGGCAACGTGGATTCGCTGATCAATGGAATTGTCCGGACGCAGTTGCCGGAAGGCCTCGAAGCGCAGGTGGGGGAAGTCGCGCGGGCGGTTCAGGAAAAAATGCAGGCTTTAGGAGAAGTGGTTACCGGCTTTGAGCCGACGCTGGGTGACACGGTAAAGAATATCCAGAACCGGATTGCAAGCCAACTGGACCTGCTGGAAAAAAAGGTGCTGCAGGCATACAAGAAGCGCAACGAGGTCATCGGCCAGCAGCTCCTCAAGGCACAAATCAGCCTGTTTCCCAATCATCATTTACAGGAACGCGAGCTGAATGTTCTGCCGTACCTGTTCAAGCACGGCTTTGAGTTCATCGACCGGTTGTACGAGGCCATGGATATTTCCGATTTCGACCACCAGATTGTTCGAATCTGATCAGGTTGCCACTGGAAAAGGAGCGAAGAAATGCAGCTTGACGTGTTGGCGTTCGGTGCTCACCCCGACGACATCGAGTTGACTTGTGCGGGGACGCTCATCAAGCTCGCCGCAATGGGCTACAAGACCGGCGTCATCGCGCTGACCCGCGGGGAGTTGGGAACGCGCGGGACCGCGGAAATCCGGGCGCAGGAGTTTGCCCGCGCAGGTGAAATCATGGGACTGTCGGTGCACAAAATGCTGGATCTTCCGGACGGAAACGTGGCGGTGACCCCGGAAAACAAGCTCAAAATCATCCGCGAAATTCGGGCCTACCGGCCCAGGATTGTGCTGGCGCCTTACTGGGTGGTGCGCCATCCGGACCACGGGCACGCGTCGCATCTGGTGCGGGAGGCCGCGTTCTTTGCCGGGTTGAAGAAAATCGACACGGGCCAGGACGCGCACCGGCCTTTCAAGGTGATCTACTACGCCTGCCGCTTCGAGTTCGAACCGTCGTTCATTGTGGATGTTTCGGAATTCCACGACCGCAAAGTGGAGGCCATCCAGGCTTACAAATCGCAGTTCCACAATCCGGAAAAAGATAAGTACGGCGACGAGGAGACCAACATCAGCAGGCCGGAGTTTTTGGAGGCCATCATCACGCGGGCCCGGCAGTACGGTTCCTACATCGGCGTGGCCTACGGCGAGCCGTTCCTGGTGCGTGAGCCCATGCGGCTGGATGACCCCGTGGCGTTCTTCGGTCCGGAGTACTTGACAGGCATTCAATGATCTCACACTGGGCACCGATGGTTTTAAGCAGGGGAAGGAAGAAATGAAAATCGCGATCGTTTGTTACCCCACTCACGGCGGCAGCGGCGTCGTGGCATCGGAGCTGGCGCTCGGGCTGGCTGAGCGCGGGCACGAGGTGCATATCGTCAGTTACACCACGCCTTTTCGACTGCGCACGTTCAGTCAGAATGTTTTTATTCACGAAGTGGAAGTCGCGTCGTACCCTTTGTTCAAATACCCGCCCTACGCCCTCTCTCTTGCCACCGCGCTGGCCGACATTCACGAGGCGTACGACCTGGACTTGATCCACGCCCACTACGCCGTGCCGCACGCCACCAGCGCGTATCTGGCCAAAAAGATTTCACGTTCGGAAAAGCTCAAGATCATCACTACCTTGCACGGAACCGACATCACCCTTGTGGGCGCAGACAAATCGTTCTACCGGGCCATCAAATTCGGCATCGAGGAATCGGACGGCGTCACCGCGGTTTCCAATTTTCTGAAAAGGCGCACCATCGAGGAGTTCGATATCCAGCGGGACATTCGGGTGATCTTCAATTTTGTGGATACGCGGCGTTCCGACGAAAATGCCAAAGGATGCGCGAGAGAACGGTACGCGCCGCACGGCGAAAAGATTCTGATGCACGCGTCCAACTTTCGCCCGGTGAAACGCGTGAGCGACGTCGTGCGTATTTTCGACCGCGTCCGCAAGGTCGTTCCCAGCAAGCTGGTCTTGATCGGCGAAGGTCCGGAGCGGCTCTTCGTGCAGCAACTGGTCAAAGAACTGCGGTTGAATGGGGACGTGTTTTTCCTCGGTCAGCAGGATTACATCGAGCATCTGTTAAGCTGTGCCGACTTATTTATTCTGCCCACCGAGCAAGAGAGCTTTGGCCTGGCCGCGCTGGAGGCGCATTCCTGCGGCGTGCCGGTGGTGGGCGCGGCCACCGGCGGGTTGCCCGAAGTGGTGGCGGACGGGGAAACAGGGTTTTTGCTTCCGGTGGGCGAAATCGCGCGGATGGCAGAGTGTGCCATTCGATTGCTCACCGACGAAAAGCTGATGGCCACCTTTCGCAAAAATGCCAAGCAGCGCGCGGCAAAATGCTTCGACAAAAACTTGATTCTGCCGCAATATGAAGCGTTTTATGAGGAGGTCGCGCGAAGGTGAAGCAAGCCGGGCAATCCGCCGCGGGGCACTGGCCTTGGATGGCGACCGTATCTGGTCTGAATTGATTCGGCGTGCGCCTCGGTGGCAGGCCGTGAAGCCGGAGCGGAGGCCGCGGGCGCGTGTCATGGCTTCCGTCATCTAGGATGTGCCGCAATGCGTGCGCTTTCCATTCGTTCCCGTCTGGTGTTGCTCTTCACCTTGCAGATTGTTTTGATCATGGTGGTGGGCGGCATTTACCTGGACTGGCGCCTGCGCGAGACGCTGGAAAACGAGCTGTCCGAGAAACTCAGCGGTCTTGCCAGCGCCGCCGCACTGCAGATCGAGGGGGAGTTGCTTTCCGGCCTCTTCCTCGGGCAGGCAGTAGCGCATCTGGGTGAACCGCTTGC
>CAYQOI010000101.1:0-9577 GCA_964419085.1 uncultured Cytophagia bacterium
ACCTGGCGGTGGGCCAATTCGTGGAAATCAAGGCCAGACCCCAGGAGGATGGCAGCTTGCTGGCGGTCCGGATCCGGGTCGAGGATGAATCGGACAAATCCAAGGTGGAACTCACCGGCTTTGTCGAAGAGGTAACCGACACCAGTGTCACGGTTTCGGGCATCGTTTTCCTGGTGGATGACAACACCGAAATCCTCGGGCGTGATGAAAATCCCATCGGCCTGAGTGACCTCCAGGAGGGTCAGCTCGTGGAAGTCAAAGCCCAGGTGCAAAGCGACGGCACGCTGCTGGCCACAAAGATCAAGCTGGAAGATGACGTGCCGGGAGAGAACGAGGTCGAGGTCAAAGGCGAAATCCAGGTGCTGGGAGACGGGGAGATCCAGGTCTCCGGTGTTGTCTTCCTGGTAGATGACAATACCCGCATCGTGGACGAGCGCGGCCGCGAGATCGCGTTCGCAGATCTCCAGGTGGGCGTGGTGGTGGAAGTGAAGGCCGTGGTCCAGGCCGACGGCTCCTTTCTCGCCACCAAGATCAAGATCGAAGATCGGCTGAAAGATGAGCTGGAAATCACCGGCACCATCGAGGCCCTCACCGACACCTCCGTGACCGTCGACGGGCGAGAGTTTCTCGTGGACGCCAACACAGAGATCCTGGACGACAGGAAGAATCCCATCGATTTCGCAGACCTCAGCGAAGGCCAACTGGTGGAAATCCGGGCGGAAATTCTGGCGGATGGCACACTGCTGGCCACACGCATCAAACTGGAAGACGAGGACAAGCAAAAGGTCGAGGTGACCGGCGCAATCGAAAGCATCGGGCCGGACAGTCTCGTCGTTTCAGGAATCACCTTTTTCGTGGATGCCTCCACCCTGGTTCTGGATGCCAACCGCGACACCATCGACTTCGCCATGCTGAACGTCGGTCAGGTCGTCAAGGTCAAGGGAATCCTGCAGGCCGACAGCTCTTTCCTGGCGGTGAAAATCCAGGTGAAGAAGCAGGTGGAAGATGAAGTGCGGGTCAAAGGACCGGTGGACGCGATCACAGCAACCGAAATTACCGTTGCAAACGTGACCTTCAGCCTCTTGGACAACACCGAGTTTCTGGACAACAACAAGAATCCCATCTCGCCATCGGACATCACTCCGGGCACGGTGGTGGAAGTAAGAGGCCAGCTCCTTCCGGGTGGCACGCTGATCGCGCTGCGGGTCAAGGTGGAAGACGTCAGCGCGGAGCAGTTGGAAGTGCGGGCTGCCATCGACTCGGTGGGAGCCAACAACGTCGTGGTGCTCGGCATCAACCTGCTGGTGGACAGCAACACCGAGATTCTGGACAAGCAGAATAACCCCATCGGGCTCGGCGACCTGTCTGCAGGCCTCTTCGTTGAAGCACAGGCCACACGCCAGGCCGATGGCAGCTTCCTGGCCACACGCATCAAAGTGAAGGATGTGCTGGTGGTCGGCGGGTCGCTCACCAGCGTCGATGCCAATTCGCTGACCGTGTTCAACGCGCCGCTGCTCACAGATAGCAACACATTGGTGCTCGGTGCGTTCAACGTACCGAAAACGTTAGCGGACTTGTCCCCGGGGCAGAATGTCGATGTGAGAGCGGCGCAACTGGACAACGGGTCTTTTCTGGCGACCCGCGTCAAGATTCTCGGCACCGGTACCGTGACCGGCATTTCGGACAACGGAAGCCCGGACGCCGAATCCGTGCCCGATGGTTTTGCTCTGCTGCAAAACTATCCCAACCCGTTCAATCCCACCACGACCATCGTGTTCAACGTGCCCGAGGGTCAGACTTCGGTGCGCCTGGTGATCTTCAACGTGTTGGGACAGGAGGTACTCACACTGGTGGACCAGCCGCTGCAATCCGGTGTGCATCGCATCCAGTGGGATGGCCGCGATCGCACCGGCCGCATCGTCCCCAGCGGGATTTATCTCTATCGTTTGAAGGCGGGCAAATTCACCGAGACGCGCAGAATGATTCTGCTCAAGTAAGCGGCGGCCCTCATCCTGGTGGGGTCTCGTACCCTGCCAGGATGAGTTTTGTTTCGGCCATCAAAACTCTCGATTCTTCTTCGTCATGGGGCAAGACTTCCTCCTGTTGTTAGGGCTGTCATTCTAAGTCTTGCCCCGATTTTTTTCTACTTACCCTAATCCTATTGCTGAGGATTTCAGCCTGACCTTTGTTCCCGACAAAACGAAAAGCAGCGACGGTGTTTCCCGCGGCGCTGAGCACGGCACATCTTCTCCGCTTTTTTCGCGCATGTCAGCGCTCGTCGGAACTAACCTGTATAATTCACAAATTTACTCTCATGTTGGAAGAACCTTCTTAGCAAACAAGACTCCTCCTGAGTGACAAACAAGCTCGGGGTAATAGACGGTAAATACGGAAGTTGTGAATTTCCAAGCTAAGAAGAGACCCCTTCTGAAGGACAGGTCAAGCACATGAGCTGTTCTTCGAGCTCTTCCGAGCCGAACGGCATGAGGCTTTTGCCCGATTCTTGTCTAACGCAGGGCCGCCTGACCATCCTTCGTCTTGAACACAGCCTTGCGCAAAATGTCTTCCATCAGACACCATTTGGTGAATGCAGACTGGAGCAGATTCACGCCCACAAACGCGGTAAAGAGAAACCAGTAAGGGCTCACAAAATACCCCAGAGCCAGGCTCACCAGGATGAATGTGCCTGCAATGGCACGAATGGTGCTTTCCAACGTCATACTTACCTCCCGACTAAAAACCGTTGCGGCATGGTGGAATCCACACAGAATGGAGGGTGTCATCAGATCCCACCATGCCTACTACTCATACCAGCTTTTTACCTTTTTCCGTGATTACGTATGTCCCCCTGAAAACCGCGACCAGGCCAGACTGCAGCATTTCGAACAAACTGTTGTGCACGTCGTTTACCGGCTCGCCCAGCGTGCGAGCCAACTCTTCGGGCGTCCGGGGTTGTCGCACCGCCTCCAGCATTTTTTTGATCGACTCGGTAAACGGCTTATCTAATTTTACAACCGCCATGAAATCACACCTCCATTAAATTCACATTCGTTTGTGGCAACACGGCCAGTGAGTTGGCTCCACACACCGGCCGCACTTTAGACCATCTTTTCCACGTTCACTTGAAACGCGCGCGGCGGATGGTCGGGGTCGCATTCAGCCCGGAGTGCTGAGATGTCCGCCAGAATCTCGTCGGCCTTCTCCTTCGAGATCACCGCAAAGAAGAGTGTCGATTGCATGGGGACATCCTCTTTTTCAAACACCCACCACCCGTAGCGCTGGATGGTTTCCGATGTGTGGCCGGTGATCTCCACCTCGCTGTAGATTTTCACCTCGTGTTTTTCGAACATCTTGCGAACCTTATCGCGGTAATCCGTCAGACTCATCAAAACGATCAACTTCATCGTGACCCTCCTCCATTCCCGTTAAAAAACATAATCCACCGGGCTCACCACGATCCGCAAACACGGTTTCACCCGGCACCTGTTCGCGAACGCCTCCAGTTCCTTCACCACGGCGTCCAGTTTTTCTTTTTCCGGAAAACTCACAAATGCGCTGGCCGTCCAGGTGACATCCTGTTCCAGACTCCCTTTAGGCCTGATCCTGTTTCCATAGAGTTCCGGCACATGGATGAATCCGTCGAGGTCATGGTGACGCAGAACCTGCGTCACCGCCTCATTCAATTCGTCACTGCAGTAAATCGTGAGCTGTTTCATCTCACTCGCTCCCGTTTTTGTCGTCGTTCAGAAACCTGGGCCTCTTTTGCCTTTTACCCTTGTTCCTCCGTTTCCGGATGGTTCTTCCGTTCCACCAGATAGTAGATGAGCGGAACCATCCCCAGCGTGAGTGCGGTGGAGGCAACCGTCCCCCACATCAGCGAGATCGCCAGACCCTGGAAAATGGGGTCGAACAGGATGACCACCGCACCGATGGCCACCGCGCCGGCGGTGAGCAGGATCGGCCGGGTGCGTACCGCGCCCGCTTCGATGATCGCCTGTTTCAGCGGAACCCCGTCATCCAACCGGATCTGGATGAAATCGATGAGCAGAATCCCGTTGCGCACCATGATTCCGGCCAGTGCGATCATGCCGATCATGGAGGTGGCGGTAAAGAACGCGCCGTGAATCCAGTGTCCCGGGATAATGCCCACCAGACTGAGGGGGATCGCGATCATCATGATGAGCGGCACCTTGAACGACTGGAACCAGCCGATGATCAGCATGTAGATGATGATCAGCACCACCGCAAACGCGGCACCGAGGTCGCGAAACACTTCATAGGTGATGTGCCACTCCCCGTCCCATTTCATGCCGACTTTCTCCTCCAGAAAGGGAGCCCGGGTGTAGAGCGGCTCGATCTTGACGCCATCCGGCAGATCGAGTTTGGCGATTTTCTTGTCCATATCCAGAAGCGCGTAAATGGGGCTCTCGATTTCGCCGGACACGTCGCCGGTGACGTAGACCACTCGCTTGAGATTCTTGCGATAAATGCTCTTGTCTTCCACGCGTTTTTCCAGCGTGACCAGATCCCCGATGGGGATCATCTGGCCGGTGCGAGACATCACCGAGACGTTTTCCAAACTCTCGATGGACGACCGGTTCTCGCGGCCCAGCCGCAGCTCGATGCCCAACGGCTCCAGTTCGTTTTCATCGTGCAGCAGGCCCACATCCGCGCCGTGCAGCGCGATGCGCAACGCCTGAGCCACCTGTTGCGTGCTGACCCCGGCCAGCGCGGCCTTCTCTTTGTCCACCACCATCTTGTACACCACCTGGTCATCTTCCACCAGCCAATCCACATCCACCACGCCCGGCGTCTGCTCGAAGATTTCCTTGATCTTGCGGGCAACCGCCACCTGCTTCTGGTAGTCCGGGCCGTAGATCTCCGCAACCAGCGTCGACAAAACCGGCGGGCCCGGCGGCACCTCCGCGATTTTCACCCGTGCGTTGTACCGCCGCCCTATCTCCTGCACCTTCGGCCGTACGCGCTTGGCGATCTCGTGGCTCTGTGCGTCCCGCTCGCCTTTTTCCACCAGATTGACCTGGATGTCGCCCATGTTGTTGCCCTGCCGCAGATAGTAGTGCCGCACCAGCCCGTTGAAATTGATGGGCGCGTGGGTGCCGACGTAGTACTGGTAGTTTTCCACCTCAGGTTCGGTGCGCAGATACGCGGCGATCTCCTTGGTCACCGCCGCGGTTTGCTCCAGGGTCGTCCCTTCCGGCATATCGACGATCACCTGAAACACCTGAAACTCGCTTTTGTTGTCGAAGGGCAGCATCTTGACCTCCACCACCCGCAGAAACAGCAGGCTGACCGCGATGAGCTGGAGCCCCACGCCGATCCCCAACGCCAACCAGATCTTCTTCCTGCTCGACAGGATTGGAGCAAGCGTCCTCTGATAGATCCGGTAAATCAGCGTTTCCTCCAGTATGTACTCTTTTTCGTGTTCGTCGGCCTTGAGGAAACGGTAGGCCAGCCACGGGGTTGCGATGAGCGCAACCAACAGAGAAAACAGCGTGGCCAGCGACGCACCGATGGGCATGGGACTCATGTACGGCCCCATCAGCCCGGAGACGAACGCCATCGGCAGCATGGCCGCGACGACCGTGAAGGTCGCCAGGATTGTGGGGTTGCCCACCTCGTTGATCGCAGTCACTGCGGCCTGCAACGGCGGCAACCGCCGCATGGAAAAATGGCGGTGCACATTCTCGGCAACGATGATGGAGTCGTCCACCACAATTCCCGTGACGAAGATCAGGGCGAACAGCGTCACCCGGTTGAGGGTGTAGCCGAACAGGTAATAGACGAAAAGCGTCAGCGCAAACGTGATGGGCACCGACATGAATACCACTGCGCCGGCCCGCATCCCCATAAACAGAGCCACCACGATGGTCACCACCGCGATGGCCATGATCAGATGCTCCAGCAAGGTGTTCACCTTCTCGGAAGCGGTTTTGCCGTAGTTGCGCGTTTCGGTGACGTGAATGTCTGTCGGGATCAGCCGCCCCTTCAGAGCATCGACCTTCTTGAGGATCTTGTCCGCGACCTTCATGGCGTCGGCGCCCTTGCGCTTCGCAATGGCAAGCGTTACCGCAGGATATTCCGCACTGGCCTGGCCGTCGGCCGCCCCCAGCTTCTTGACCGCGGCCGCGCCCAGTCCGAAGAACACATAGTTCTGTACTTCCTCGGGTCCATCCTTGATCTCGGCCACATCCCGCAAGTACACCGGACTGTTGCCGAACACACCCACAACCAGATTCTCCACATCCCGGGCGCTTTTGAGAAACTCGCCGGTCTCGACGATGAAGTCCTGATTCAGGTTCTGGAAGTTCCCGACGGTCAGATTCTGGTTGGCCCCTCGCATCTGCTGCGCGATGAGCAACGGGTCGATGTGGTGGGCGCGCAGCTTGGCCTGATCCAGAATGACCCGAATTTTTCGTCTCTGCCCGCCGGTAAGCTCGATTTCAGAAACGTCTTTGATTTTTTTCACTTCTTCAGCGAGTTCTGCGGCGATGCGGCGCAGTTGGTAGCCGTCGTAATGTTCGCTCCACAACGTCAGCGTCAAGATGGGAACATCGTCGATGGACTTCGCCTTCATCAACGGGAACAGCATCTGGCCGCCGGGCATCTTGTCCATGTTTTTCATGAGCACCGCCCACAGCTTCACCAGACTGTCCTCGGTGTCCTCGCCCACATAGTACCGCACCGTCACCAGGGCGAAGTCCGGCCTCGAAGTGGAATAGACATACTCGACGCCGTGAATTTCGCTGATGATTCGCTCCAGCGGCTTGGCGATGCGTTCCTCCACCTCTTTCGCGCTGCTCCCCGGATAGGGCACAAAGATGTCCACCAGCGGCACGACGATCTGAGGCTCTTCTTCTCTCGGCGTCAGATAGGTGGAGAAAATCCCGATGAGGAGCGCCGCGATCATCAGCAGCGGCGTCAGCTTCGAATCGATAAACGCGTGCGCTAAGCGCCCGGCCACTCCGACTTTCATTGGACCACCTCCACGCTTGCTCCGTCAACCAGATTCTGCGCACCTTCGACGACGACCTTCTCACCCGGATTCAGGCCCGACAACACTTCGATGAAGCCGTCGTTTTCGATTCCGGTCCGAATCCAGCGAAGGTGCGCTTTCTGTTCGGAATCCACCACATACAGGCCTTCCAACTGTCCACGACGAAAAACAGCGGTGCGAGGAACAAAGAGACCCTCGCCCCGGCTTCCTCCCACCATAATGCGGGCAAACATGCCGGAGCGCATTCTGCCGTCGCGGTTGTCCACGATCACGTGCACATCGAACTGACGGCTCATGGGGTCGGCCGCCGGAACGATGCGGTCGATGACCCCTTCGGTGCTTTTGCCGTTTGTGCCGATGTGCGAAGCCCTCACCTGTATCCGCACGTTCATCCCGGGTTGAAGACTGCCAACTTCGCTTTCCGGGACCTTGGCCACGATCTTGACCTGGTCGGTATTTTCAAACTCCAGGATCGGCATGCCCGGATTCGCCAGGTCGCCCGCCTCCACGAATTTCCTGCCCACAACCCCATCGAACGGCGCGGCGATGTTGGAGTACTTGAGAATTTCGTCGACCTCCACCTTCATCTTCTCCGCCTGAATCTTACGAGCCTTCGCGCTGGCGAACGCAGCACGCATGTCATCCAGTTCTTTCTGTGTGGCCGCCTTTTTGGCGAAAAGCGCCTCGATGCGTTTCAGGTTGGTCTCCATGGTCTTGTAGTGGACCGTCGCTTCCGCAATCGCGGCTTCGGCCTGTGCCCGTTTGGCCTCCAGGTCCTTACTGCGCAGCTTCACCAGCACCTCGCCTTTGCGTGCAGCTTCGCCCTCTTTGAAATAGATCTCATCGACCCAACCCATGATCTTGGTGGAAAGCCGAACCTTTTCGATAGGCTCCACCGTGCCGGAGTAAACCGCCTGGATGTCCAACGGTTGAATCTCCGCCTCTGCCACGCGCACCCGCACCGCCTTCTCCGGCCGCGGCGGCTGCAGTTCCTCCCCGCCGCAGGCCATGATCAGCGCAGGCACCAGGAACACCAACCAGTTTGCAATTCTTTTTTTCATCTTTGCCACTCCTCTAATCACGGTTTCACGTTTGCGATTCAGGCATTACGGTTGCTCACCGAGAGCATAGTTCAGTTCACTGGCCGAAATCGTCACATCGTATTTTGCCTTCAAAAGCCGTAGCTTTGCGTTGGTGAGCGCAACCTCTTTGTCCAGCAGGTCGCTGGTCTTTTCCAGACCCTGGGCAAAACGGGCCTCCACGATGCGCAGACTCTCCCGGGCCTGGTCCACGGCCGAACGGGCAACCTCCAATCGTTGCCGGGCCGCTTGCAGCGCTCTCCGAGCGCGTCGTACCTCCATCCGGGCTTTTTCCTCGGCCTGGCGGTACTGCACTTCCGCTTGCTCGTGCCGGGCCGCGGCCTGCTTCGCACGTCCGAACTTCCCGAACCCTTCGAAGAGCTGCCACTTCAGTTGAAATCCCACCGCCCAGTTTGAGGCATCTTTGCTGAACGCTTGCGACGCGTTCCATTCCACCGCGCCGAAGGCATTCAGCCGCGGCACCCAGCTACTCCGCTTCATCCAGAGATTGCGATTCGCGGCCTTTTTCTGAAACGCGATGGCCTGCAGGTCAGCACGTGTCGAACCCAAACTTGCCAGAGACGTCGCAGCAGGCAGGCTGTCCGGAACGCTCAACGTGTCGGTGGGCACGATGCGGGCCTCGTCCTCGATTCCCATGAGAAACTTCAGCGCGTCGCTGGCGTTGGCGATCTCGTGACTTGCCGTGATGCGCTGTTCTTCCAGCTCCGACAGCCGCACCTCCGCTCCGAGATAATCGGCCTGATTGACCAATCCCTGCTGGAACGCGGCCTTCGCATCGTCGCGATGCCGGCGGGCGGACCGCAGCGCGTCCTCGATGGCCCTGAGCTTCTCGGTGGCCAGCACCAGCCCGAAGTAAGCTTTCTTCACGTTGAGAAGAATCGTCTCCTCGACGCGCCGGGCTGCGGCTTTGCGCGCGGCAACACCCAGACTCGCCGCGGACTTACCATAGATGGCATCCAGATTCAACACCGGCTGCTGCACCTGAAACGTGGTGCTAAAGTTGTCAAATGCATCCGGATGGTTGAGGCTGCTCAGACTGAAATCTTGCTGGCTAAACACGCCCTGTTTCAACTTCAACCCGAACACCGTCACCGGGTCGTTGGATCTGACGTAGTTTTCGGAAAGCGAAACATGCGGCAGAAAACCGCTCAAGCTCTCCAGACTCCGTCCCTTCGCCTGCTCCACTTGACTCCGGGCCATCTGAATGGCGTAGCTGTGCTGCCTGGCCAGTTTCAGCGCCTCCTGCAGAGCAAGCGCCCGCACATGGCCGTCCTGGCCGTAGAGCGACGACCCGGCCAGAAACAGCAAAGTGAACGCGGCGTATCTTATTCTTGTCATCTACACGACTCCTGATGGGTTAGCTTCGTTTCTATTCTGCACAAAAAGTTCGACTCTCCCGATTTTTAATAGTGTGTTGCAGCACTCCCCAAAAGGATACAAATTTTCCCATCTCTCCGGCAAA
>CAYQOI010000102.1:0-9563 GCA_964419085.1 uncultured Cytophagia bacterium
CTCATCGGTGACCATAAAGACCGAGTAGAATCCCACCCCGAACTGTCCGATAAAGCGATCGGCTTCCACCTGCTGCTTGCCGTTTTTGATCTCCTTGAGGAATTCCAGCGTCCCGGAGCTGGCCACCGTGCCCAGGCTGTTGATGAGCTCCTCGCGGGTCATCCCGATGCCGGTGTCCTCGATGGAAAACGTACGCGTCTCGGGGTCCACCTCGATCTTGATTTGCAGGTCGACTTTCGGGTCGAGCACATCGGTGTCGGTCAACATGCGAAAGCGAATCTTGTTGAGCGCGTCGGAAGCATTGGAAATCAGTTCTCGCAAAAACACCTCCGGGTGGGTGTAGAGCGAGTGCACGATGAGATGGAGCAGTTGCTTCATCTCGGCCTGATATTCGAATTTCTGCACCTTAGCCTTTGTCGCCATAAACCCAGCTACCTCGTCAGTTTATGTCCTTTTATTAACATGAACTTAACGGGCACAAATGTAAACAATCCAAGCCACATTTTCAATATTTTTTAACGAAACTTAAAGGTTAAAAACCATGGCGAGACAGGATGGTCCGGCTTCGGCTTTGATGAATTCCGACAGGTCCAGGGACACGACCTCGAACTCCAGGTCCCGGAGCAGCTTTTCGGTTCTGGGAAAACCGCTGTGCACCACCACCAGGTCGCCGAGCAAAAGCGCGTTGGCCGCCCACGGTTCCTCTTCCGGCACGGTAACCACGTTGTATTCGGAAAACGGCCCGAGGTCCACCCAGGCAGGATTGGCCAGCAACGAACGCCTGCTGATAGGCGTACACGCGGTCTTCAGGTGGAGGCAGCTCGTCACCTGAACCGGAATCACCTCATACCCGAACCGGGAAAGGAGGTGCCGCAACGCCTTTACGCCCGCTTTGTTTGTCCGGTCGCTCAGCCCCACAAAGACCTGCGAGCCCAACTGCAACACATCCCCTCCTTCGATGGTAGCCGGCAAACTCACACGCGCCACGGGTCGGTACTTCGCCAACTCCGCCTCCACCGCCGCGGTTTCGCCCCGCCGTGAAGCGACTCCCATGCTACAGATCACCGCAACTTCCTCAAACACCACGGCGACATCTTCCACGAAGGCCGCATCCGGGCATCCCATGTTTGCGGTGAGTTCGATGAGCTCCACGCCGGCGGCCTGCAACACTTCGCAAAAACGCCGGTGTTGCGCCACCGCCAGGTCATAATCGATGGGCACTCGTTTGCGAAAACTCAGTTCACATCGGTTGAGGTTCGGGGGAACAGCATGGACCAGCGCCTTGAGCATTTTCAGCCTCTGCCGTTTTTTGGGGGAGAACAACCATTAGTTTAAAAAAAATCCGCCAAAATGCAAATAAAAACCTTTTGCTGCACCGCAACCTGTCGCCCCACTGAAGCAAGTGTGGTTTTTTTTCACACCTGACCAGGATGAGGTTCACATCATAACTACTTGTTTTTTCTAATAACGAATCGCCTGGCACACGGTTTGTGAACAAACCGGGCAGAAATCATTGAGATGACGCATCATCTTTACTCAACGGAGGTTGTCATGAAAACCACATCTGTTTCTGTCGCTGTTTTGCTCTGGTTGTTGCTGCAGGGAACTGCGTTTCGTGTTGTGGCCCAGGAGAAGGCGCCGGGGTCGCGTTTTTCGCACAAAGGCATCAAGGCCGCGCTGGGGTTCGGCTCGTTCGACATGAGCAAAGACGTGAAGTTGAAGGACGGAGAGGCGGTGGGAGTGAGCCTGGGGTATGGCTTCAGCGACCGGGTGTCGCTCTGGTTGTCTCTCTTCGGCGCGGAACATCCGCAGATTCCGGGGCAGCAATCCCTCACCGATTTCGGCGGGCTGGAACTCAACCTGCAGTACAAGTTTGCCACCCGGTCGCGTTTTCAGCCCTACGGCAAGGTGGGCGTGGGCGGCTACGCGCTGCAGGTAAAAGACTCCGATGTAACCACCACCGGCTCAGGATTCAATCTGGCACTGGGCGCCGACTTTTTCTTTTCCCGCCACTTCGGCATCGGCGCAGAGGTCATGTTCAAAGGCATCGATTACAACAAAGAGACCCGCAAGGTCAACGGCAGTGAAGTGGTCTCCGACCTGCCGCAGAAACTAGATGGGGATTCCGTGGGCTTCATGGTCACGCTGACCATCCAATAAACCGCACCGCAAAACACCACGCACAGAGAAGGTCTGAAGGTGGGACGGGAGATTCTTTCACCCGGGAATCGGATGTCGTCGCCCACCCTCAGACCATGCCCTTTTTGCAGCTCAGTCTCAGGCTGAGACATCTGTCTCACCTCTACACAACTCTGCACTTTAACGCTTTCGCAACAAAAACTCCCTCATTCATTGCCCTGAGTACGGAATCCACGCCGATCGCCGGAGGCCCCCTGGGTGGTATAGATTTTGCTGACGGTACAAAATCATCAAACCAAAAAAAGGGAAAAGGGATTCTAATGGGTACAGTTGCTAACGTTACCAACCTGCCACATCTTGTCTCAGCCATCTGCAACGGGAACTATCAACCCGCGGAACTCGCCGAATTCGTGGATCTTGTGCAGAAGATATCCCTGAGTTACCTGAAATACCAGGAAGTCATCGGCAAGCACATCCGGTGGGAGCGAAACCGGAACATGGGGGAGCTGGAAGATCTTGCCCTGGATTGTGTCGCGGGTTTGTTCATGCGCAATGAAAGCGGCGAATTCATCCAATTCAAGAAATACTTTTGCCAGAGCGCGGCAGACCCCGGGGAGATGGACGAGCACGAGTTGCAGATTCTGCTTCGTCGACTGGTGATCAAGAAAACGAAACAGGAACTGTCGCGTATTTTCAAAGAACGCGACCCGGAAGGAGCAAAAATCGTTCGGAACATCAAAGTTGCGATCAAGAGCGCCCCTGATTTTGGCTCCTTCAAAGAGATGGGTCGAGAGTACATCTATCTGGTGAACGGAAACGGCAAAGCCCATCACCACTCAGGAACCAACGGACGGAACGGAACGAACGGAACGCTCAAGGAACGGGCCAACGGGAACGGCCATCTCAATGCCGCTTTCCTGCGCAAAACGCAGCCGAGCATTCCGGAAAAACATCTGCGGGGCGAGTACTTGAACCGCTACTCCCCGAAGGATCCCGTTTCCACCGGCATCCGCAAGATGCTCAAGGTAGTCAAGGAGGACGAGCGGTACCAAAACTATCTGGCCCTGGACATGGTGGCTCGCATCATGCGGCACACCAGCCTGGAGATGGCCAGAGAAAGGCTGAAAGCGCAGGTGCCCGATTCCTCGCCGCTGGACGACCTGAAGCTCAAGGAAATCGAAAAAAGAAAGGTCGCGGTCCTGCAAAAAATCAAGAACAAGATCGTCGACCAATATGTGGCTTCAAAGAAAATCAGTCGAGAGAAGGGAGAAATCTACTACAAAGCGCTGGCCGAAATTCTCGAAGACATCAGCCAGGGCAAGAAATACGATTCCTATTTCAAGCACCTGCGGCGCTACATGCCTGACCTCACCCAACGGGCATACCGCACGCAGGAACGCACCATCTTCGAGTATCTGGGAAAACTGATCAAGAAATGGTTTCGAGAGTCTCTGACTGAGCTCTTGTAGAAAAACTTTTCCCAGAAACGTGGGTTCGCATGTATATGTTAAAGTGAGATACGGCAAGAAGTCAAAGAGATACAACTCGTGACGCGATGTAGAGCATCTCTCAGGCGGCCTGTTTCGGTCGCATGACCAAACGAGAACCGGCGGACGCGCCCTTTCAACCAGAGAAGCGGAATGAAGTGAGGTATTAGAATAACCCTAAACATCCCCTTTCCCTAAAGGCCAGTGCTCAGGTATCCGGTTCACTGGCCTTTTGTTTTTTGTGTACAAAATTTATCTTGACATGAGAGAGGGATTTATTTATATTCAAAATATTTATGGATTTATAGCAGTTTGTCAATCTAAACTGCAAGAAGTTGCGAATCTGTAACATCTGTTTGTGAAGCAGGACCCGACGGCATGAAAAATCCGACCATCCTCGTAATCGACGGCGACCCCAAGAATCTGCAGATTCTCAAGGAAAGTCTGGAATCTTCCAACTTCCGGGTGGTCACCACCGACAACGGCAACGACGCATGGGGAGCGATTCAGACACGTCGCCCGGACCTCATCGTCTCTGAATTGGACGTCCCGGGCATGGATGGCTTCCAATTCATCGAACGGCTGCAAAAGGATCCGGTGGGGTCTTCCATTCCGCTGGTATTCCTGACCAACCGGCGCAACGTTGAAGACCGGATTCGTAGCTTGCGCTCAGGGGTCAAGGACTACATGATCAAGCCTCTGCATGTGAAGGAGGTCATCGCGCGACTCCAGATGATTCTCCGCCGCATGGAACGTCTCAAAACCGAGGAAGAGGAAACCACTCGCAAACTCACCGGTCGGCTCGAAGAAGTCAGCATTGAAGAGCTGATCAAGAAATTCGGCGCGGAACGGCGCACCGGCGTGCTCACCATTTATGGCGAAAACAACCACAGCGGTGAGATCTATTTCAGGGAGGGGGCGGTGGTCAATGCCCGCTTCGGCAATTTCAAAGCGGAAAAGGCCGTGTACCAGATGCTGCCGTGGCGGCAGGGCCACTACATGATGATGTTCAAACCGGTCAATGTCGAAGACGAGATCACGGTCAGCAATTTGGGACTTCTGCTGCAAGGCTTCAAGCGGCTGCAGGACAGGGACAAGCTGCTGAAGCAGTTGCCCCCCATGGATACGGTTTTTGTGAAAACCAGCGTGTTCGAGCAGCTCCTGCGCAGGCGTTCCGTCAGCACCGACGCGATGCGCTTCATTTCGTTGTTGGACGGCCAGCGCACCATGGCCGACATCATCGACGAAAGCACTTACGACGACTTGAAAACCCTCGAGAGGCTGCTCAAGCTCTATCAACAAGGTTTCATTCGTCCCATAAACGCGGCGGAGGAGCCCGCAGACGCGCCTGTTTTGCCAAAAGCCGATAAGGCGCCGCCGACCCCCCAAGTTGCAATTCCCTCTCCCCCTGAACCTATCCCGGAAGCGCCCGCGACACCTCAGAATGATCGCGAAGAAAACCTGCCGCAGCCGCAACCGGACGACGCAGCGTTTGCACCCGCTGGACAGAATAACGATGAGAGCACTTCAGGGGGCTATCATTTCAAGATCCTGGAACAGGCCGAACCTGAGAAACCGCTGCTGGAACCGGAAAAGCAAGCCGGGTCTGAGAAACCGGAAGCACTCGACACACCGCCTGCGATTCCTGCCGAGGTGACAAACGGCAAGGCGCAACAGCAGGAGAGTCCGCCAGCCGTGCTCCACCGCAGTCCGCTGGCAGCACCCGCGGCCGAATTGCTGCGGTCGCGCAATCTGGCCCACGGCCACCTGGTGATCATTTGCCCGGATGAACAACAACGCAGGGCGTGTCTCTCCGGAATGACGGGCGGAAATTTCGCCGCTCGCTTTCTTGACGGGGAGCAGTCCGGTTCCATCGAGTTTGGCAAAATCGGCATCGGCCCACAGCAGAGCCTTGAGGTTCTGGGAATTCCCACCGAGCGTAAATATCTGCCGCTGCTGGAGCAGCTGTCCGCCACCCTGGTCGGCTACATTGTCCTTGTGGTGGGAGACAACTCCTCGAACCTGGGTTACATGGGCTACCTGGTCAATTCCCTGAAATCGACATTTGCGCAAGCCGGGTTGGTGTGTGTCTACCACCCCAGCGGGCGCAAGCATATGCCGCTGGATTTCATCCGCTACTCCATGAACATGGATGAAGGCGACCAGATCGTCGAACTCCGCGACTTCGAGTTGACTTCTCTCAAAGAGATGCTCGACCAACTCAAGCCGCCGATGTACCCCGAACACAACGACCGCGGGGCTGACGTCTCCTCGGCCTCCCGGGCATAGAAGGTTTCCATTCCCATGGAACGTAAACGCATACTCATCGCGGTGAATCAGCCGTCGGAGATCGTCGAACTGCGGGAGGCGCTGGTGGTCTCCGGGTATGAAACCAAGGTCGTCGACAACGGCGTTACCGCGCTGAGACTGTGCCGGGAATTCCGTCCACACCTGATTTTCGCCGAACTGGATCTGGCGAAAATCGATGCCCACCACCTGTTGCGGGAACTCAAATCCCACGCCACTACCCGGTCGGTGCCGTTTGTGGTGATGAGCCGGCACCGCTCGGTGGCTGAGCGGGTGCACACCATCGAACTGGGTGCAGACGAATACATCACGATGCCGTTTGACCTCCAGGAGGTGATCCTGCGCTTCGAGATCATCTTTCGCGAAATCGACGCGTCGACGTCCCATCCCAAACGCGGGACAAGAGGCTTTTCCGGGAAGTTGACCGACATGAACCTTCTGGAGCTGCTCCAGACGCTGGAAATCGGCAAAAAATCTGCCGCGGTGTCGCTGCAGGAAGACGAGCTGGAAGGCAGTGTTCTGGTAAAAGATGGCCAGGTGGTGAATGCGAGCCTGGGCAATCTGCCCCCGGAACACGCGCTGTTCCGCATGTTCACCTGGAGCTCCGGGACCTTCCGGGTCGATTTCGTGGACATTTATGAAGAAAGGGCCATTCAGAAGCCCACTTCGGAACTCATCGCCCGGGGCTTGAGTTATCGTGAACGCTGGCTCAATCTTACCAGAGGCCTTCCTCCTTTCAACACGCCCATCAAAAGGCCTGAAGGAGAGCCGAAAGGTAGCGTGTCCGACACCGAAAAGGCTGTACTCGCACTCGTAAACGGCGATACGCGGTTAGGTGAGCTGATGGATAAGACCCAGCTCGATGACCTCACGGCGCTACAGATCCTCACTCGTCTCTACTCCCGCGGTTTGATAGAAGAAGCGCCTCAAAACGGCCTGGTCCCGAATGGGAAGGTGAGGATAAACGGGAAAGGAGCGCCACACACACCCGATCGGCTTTCCCGGCTCATCGTCGAGTTTCTCGCCGGTGAGAAAACCGCCGAGACCCAATACAACCCGCGCCGCACGGACGGCTCCGCGCAGGACGCCGACAAATCGCACCATGTCCACCTGAACAAGAGCGAGTTGCTGATGATCCGCGCAAAGCTCGCCAGCGGCACGTGAGCCATCTCTCCGTCGCGCGGCCACAGCTTCTTTCTGTCAGGTCTACTTATGAGAATCGCCGAAATCGCAGTCGTGGGAGCCGATAAACGGACAAAACTCGAGTTCATCGACGCGGTCTGCGACGAGTTGGTCTTCCAAACCGACAAACTCATCTTTGGTCGGTTGCAGGTGAACCCCCAACTGATGATCCATCTTTACGGGCTGGAACTTTCTGACCGGCTCACGCCCTCCTGGGATTTGGTTTCCAAAAAGCTTCTGGGCTACGTGGTCCTGTTCGACTGGGAGAATCAGCAGGCGTACGAGGCTGCCCGGGCAAACGTGGAGTCTCTTTCCGAGCGCTACGCGCTCCCGCTGGTCATCGCCGCGGCCTTGCCAAACGGCCACACCGAAGTCCCGGACCAGCTTGTGAAAGCAGCCTTCGACCTGTCAGAGCAAGGCCAATTCACGTTTTATAAGTTGTCGGACCCGCCAAGCATCAAAGGCGTCCTGGTGAAACTGCTCAACGCGGTGCTCGAAACCACAAACCGGGCGTAAACCGAGAGAGGTCTAACCATGGCCCAGGGGATTCACCGCAAAAAAATGTGCGCAACAAACCTTTCTGTCTTTTTGACTTTTTTTTGAACAATTTGGGCCATGCCAAGTCAAATAGTTTATCAGATGAATAAGGAATACAAATATGCTTGAAACGGTTCATTTGTCTTAGGAGTCAACGACCATGAAGCCCCGGTATTACGAAAACATCCTCGAAACGATTGGAAACACCCCGCTCATCAAGCTCAACCGTGTAACGCAGGGCATGAAGGCCACGGTCTTGGCAAAAGTGGAATTCTTCAACCCCGGCGGTAGTGTCAAAGACCGGATTGCGGTCACGATGATCGAAGCCGCGGAGAAGGAGGGCCGCTTGAAGCCCGGCGGCACCATTGTGGAGTCCACCTCCGGGAACACCGGCGCGGGACTCGCCCTGGTCGCCGCGCTCAAAGGCTACAAGGCCGTCTTCACCATGCCCGATAAGATGAGCCAGGAAAAGGTGAGGAATCTCAGGGCATTCGGCGCGGAGGTGATCGTCACCCCCACCGCGGTGCCCCCCGAGTCGCCCGAAAGCTACTACTCGGTCGCCAAGAAAATCGTCAAAGAAACGCCGAATGCGATTCTGGCGAACCAGTATTTCAACCCCTTGAATCCGGAAGCCCACTACCGTACCACCGGTCCCGAGATCTGGGAACAAACCGGCGGCAAAATCGATTACTTTGTCGCGGGCGTGGGCACGGGCGGCACCATCAGCGGCACGGGAAAATTCTTGAAGGAAAAGAATCCCGAGGTCAAAGTCATCGGCGCGGACCCGGTGGGATCCATCATCAAGGAGTACTTTTACAGCAAGAAAATGGGGGAAGCCCGGCCGTACAAGGTCGAGGGCGTGGGGGAAGACATCATCCCGGGTACGCTGGATTTCCAGTACATCGACGAGATCATCGATGTCACCGACAAGCAATCGTTCAACATGGCAAGGCGACTGGCGCGCGAAGAAGCGCTGTTTGTCGGCGGGTCGTGTGGCCTCGCGGCTTATGCCGCGCTGAAGGTGGCCAAAGACCTCCCCGAGGGCAAAGTGGTGGTGGTGCTCCTGCCTGATTCCGGGTACAAATATCTGAGCACATTTTACTCCGACGATTGGATGCGGGAAAACCGGTTTCTGGATATCGACAAGGTCTCCCTCAAGAACATCATCGAGCGAAAGCCCGGACAGATGCCCAAGCTGGTTTCAGCCCACCCCGGTGAAAGCGTGCGCGGGGCGCTGGCGAAAATGGACACCTACCACATCTCGCAGCTCCCGGTCATCGAAACGGGTAAGTCAGTGGGAAGCCTTCAGGAAAGTGTTGTGCTGGGACAGGTCATCGAAGACGGTTCCCTTCTGGAACAACCGGTGAAGACGGTCATGCAGGAGAGTTTTCCAGTGGTCACGTCCCGGCAACATCTCGACGATGTAAAGCGCTATTTGTCACGAAAATACGATGCGGTGCTGGTTGAAGAGAAAGGCGAAATCGTGGGAATCATCACCAAGTCCGACCTGCTGGACTTCATCGCGTCATGAAAGGCGGAAGGAAAATGCGGTTCGAAACGAAAGCCGTGCATGCGGGTCAGCACCCCGATGAGGTGAGCGGGGCCATCATCACGCCCATCTACCAGACCTCGACCTATGTGCAAGCCTCACCGGGGGTACACAAAGGCTACGAATACGGCCGCACGGGCAACCCGACGCGCAAGGCGCTGGAAGAAAACCTGGCCGCGCTGGAGAACGGCCGGTTCGGTTTCGCGTTCAGTTCGGGCATGGCCGCCACGTCCGCCATCGCCGGGCTGCTGAAACAGGGTGACCATGTGATCGTCACCGACAATGTCTACGGCGGCACCTATCGTTACTTTCAGCAAGTGATGACCGACTACGGCTTGCGTTTCAGCTTCGTGAACACCTCC
>CAYQOI010000103.1:0-9514 GCA_964419085.1 uncultured Cytophagia bacterium
CCCGCTGCAGATTTTCTGGGGATGTATCGGTCAGAATGATTTTCCCGCCCTCCGGCAGTGCCTTGGCCATCCAGTAAGCCGAGTAACCGAAGCCCGATCCCATTTCGAAGATTCTGCGGGCGGAGAGCATTTTGACCAGTTGAAAGCAGAGGCGTCCCACCAGCGGCCCCACGATGGGGAAGTTTTTCTTCCGGGCGTAGTCTTCCATCTCACGCACCACTTCGTCGTCCGGCAC
This sequence comes from uncultured Cytophagia bacterium, assembly GCA_964419085.1. Lineage (GTDB taxonomy): Bacteria > Zhuqueibacterota > Zhuqueibacteria > Oceanimicrobiales > Oceanimicrobiaceae > CAYQOI01. Next base: position 236 of record CAYQOI010000103.1, read on the forward strand.
GGCGAGTTCATGAAGATAGTCCACCAGTTTCGAATTGAACAGATCCACGGCTTAAAGCGCCTCCGCCACCAGTTCTGCGATATCCTTGACGTCCACTTCTTCCTCCTTGCCTTTCATCTTGCGCGCATCGTCCAACATGATGTTGCAAAATGGGCAGGCCGTTGCCGCGAGTTCGGCACCCGAGGCCTCTACATCGCTGAAGCGGACGAGATTAACCCGCTTGTCAGGCTCCTCGTCGGTCCACATCATGCCGCCGCCGGCCCCACAGCACAATCCCTTATTCCTGCTGCGCCGCATTTCTACAAATTCGCCCGCCGCCAGCGAGCCAACCACAGCCCGCGGCGGTTCGTAAACGTCGTTGTGTCGCCCCAGATAACAGGCGTCGTGGTAGGTAATCCGCTTGGCCAGATTCTTTTTCGGCTTGATCTTGCCGCTGGCAATGAGCTCCGCGATCAATTGCGAATGATGGAGCACTTCGTAATCCCCGCCGAGCTGTTTGTACTCATTTCCGATGCAGTTGAAACAGTGGGGACAGGCGGTGACGATCTTCGTAAACTTGTACTTGTTCAACGTTTCGATGTTGTTTTCCGCCATCATCTGAAACAGATACTCCTGGCCCAGCCGCCGGGCGGAGTCCCCCGTGCAACTTTCCTCGGCTCCGAGTATGGCAAAATCGACGCCTGCGGTCTGAAGAATCTTCACCACCGCGCGAGCGACGCTCTGGTTCTTTGTGTCCAGAGCCGCGGCACAGCCCACCCAGTAGAGGTACTGCACCTCCTTTTTATCCCGCATCAGTGGCACGTCCAGCCCTTCGGCCCACTTGGTGCGGTTCTGCTGGGGCAACCCCCAGGGGTTGCCGATGTTCTCCATATTCTCCAGCACCTTGGAGACCTCCGGCGAGACCTTGGCTTCGTCCATCACCAGATAGCGCCGCATGTCCTGCAAGATATCCACGTGCTCGATAAACACCGGACAGTGCTCGACGCAGGCAAGACAAGTCGTGCAGGCCCAGATGACATCCTCGCTGATGACATCGCCGATGAGGCGTTTGCCGTTCTGCTGTTCCTTACCGGAGAGCCGCCATGGGCCGACTTCGTTCAAGTACTCCTTTAAGTCATGGATTACGAGGGCGGGATTCAATTCTTTGCCGGAGTGATACGCGGGGCAGTTGTCCTGGCAGCGCCCGCACTCTGTGCAGGCATAGAGGTTAAGCAGTTCCGGCCAGGTGAAGTCCTGGATCTTCCCCACCCCGAGCGTGACATCGTCCGCCTCGAAATCCACCTGCTCGAAGTCGATCTTTTTCAGCACGCCTCGCTTGCGGTCCTCAGGACGTCTGCGCAACAGAATATTCGGGAGCGCGCCCACCAAATGAACGTGTTTCGAGTGTGGAATGTAAGCCAGAAAAATCAGGATGATGGCGTTGTGAATCCACCACGCCACCGAATATCCTGTCGGGAAAGTACCAGGGTCATCGACGTGCACGAGGTTCGCAAAAAGATGGGAAACCGGGGTAAATCCGGCTAATCCGCCGCGCACGCGGATTTCGTAACCGTGGGTAAAAAACATCGAGATCATCAGTGTCAGGATCATGCCGAGGATCAGGCCAGCGTCGAGACGGGCGGCGAGGTCCTTGCGCAGGCGGTCGGGCTGCACGATGTACCTGCGTACCAGAGCGATGACGATGGCGACCGTCACCGCGAAGCCAAAGAAATCAAAACAAGTGGCGAGAAAAGCTTCGATGGAGTGGCCCAGCAGCATGCCCCAATGAAAATCGGGGTTATATCCGCGCACAAACATCTCGATGGTGGCCATTCCCAGCACCAGAAATCCCCAGAAAATGAAAAAATGACCCCACCCTGAAGGCTCGCGGACCACGGTTCGTTGCCCGAAAAAAAACTGAAGCACGGACTTGATCCGCCAACCGAAATGGTCTACGGGGTCGTACGACGGTTTTCCCAGCCGCACGAAGCGATAGATTCTGAAAACACTCCAGATGAAAAATCCAACAGACGCCAGGATCAGCGCTGTCAGGACAACCTCCTGCGTTTCCATTATTCGTCCCGTCTTTGAAAGTCTCTAAATAAACAAGCCAGCCCGAGAAGTTTCAGGCTGGCGTTTACACTCGGCGTGTTGGTTGAGTCTTGCCGCACCATCAGCGGTCGACACAGCCAAGCACGATGTCGATACTGCCGATTATAATGACCAGGTCAGCAACCATGGCGCCTCGGGAAATCTCGTCGATCACGCTGATATTGCTGAAGCAAGGTGACCGGGCCTTCACCCGGAACGGGACGTCGGAGCCGTCGCTGCGGATGAGATAGCCGAGCTCGCCCCGCGGTGTCTCGCTTCGCACGTAAGCTTCCGCGCCTGCCGGCGGCCTGATCCGCCGAGGAATGGCGGCCTTGACGTCCTGGCCCTTGAACGGCTGCAGCCCCTCGAGAGCCTGCCGGATGATCCGGATGGACTGGTTGATCTCTTCGATGCGCACCAGATAGCGGTCCAGCACAGAGCCAAGCGGGCCGAATCGTCCCTCTCCCACCGGAATGTCGAACTCGAATTTGTCGTAGTAGGAATACGGCTCTGCCTTGCGCAGGTCCCATTTCACTCCAGAACCCCGCAGGACGGGACCGGTACAGCCGTAGCTTATGGCCATCTCTTCCGGCAACACCCCCACATCAGCGGTCCGTTCGATGAAAACGTGGTTTTTGGTCAAGAGCTTGTTGAATTCATCCATTTTGGGTTCGAAGTAGTCAACGAACTCCCGTACCTTTTCATCCCAACCTTCCGGCACCTCTCTTGCCAGTCCGCCAACCCAAATGTAATTGTACAACATCCGCGCTCCGGACAGCCATTCCAGCAGGTCGAGAATTTTCTCCCGGTCGCGAAAGGCCCAGAGAAAGGGTGTAAATGCGCCGACATCGAGACCAAACGTGCCGATGGCCACGAGGTGGCTGGCGATCCGGTTCAGTTCGCAGCACAAGACGCGCATGTACTCCACCTTTTCCGGCAACTCGGTAAGCCCGATGAGCTTTTCCACCGCCAGCGCGTAGGCCAAATCCTGATTCATGGAAGCGAGGTAATCCATCCGGTCGCAAAACGGGATGACCTCGTTGTAGGAGATGTTTTCCGCGTGTTTTTCAAAATTTCGATGCAGATAGCCGATGTGCGGCGTCACTTTTTTCACCACCTCGCCATCCAGAATCAACTCCAGACGCAGCACGCCGTGGGTGCTCGGATGCTGGGGCCCCATGTTGACCACCATCTCGTCGCCGGAATAGGACTCGATTTCCAGCTTCTTCATCGCGTCATCGTAGTACCGCCCCGCGGTGTGGTCCATGTCCACCACGATGGTGCCTTCATCTTCAAAAATGTAGCGTTTTTTCTTGAATAAATTGCCAAACATGATTTCGCTTTCCTGTGATTCCTGCTATGCCGACACTTTTTCCCGTTCAGGTCGCGGTTTCTTCGTCTGGTCGCCGGAGGCTTTGGCCGCCGCAGCCGCCTGCTTCGCAAGCGCTTTTTGTTTCTCTTCCTCTTCTTCCCGCCGAATGAGCGCCATGGCCTCTTCCGGGCTGTATTTGGAGAAATGGTAGATGCCGTTCTCCCGGCTGAACACCGCGTTTTCGTAGGTGTCCGTCATGTAGAGACACTCTGTGGGACAAACCGTGGTGCAAAAGTCGCAGTAGCAGCATTTGAACATATCGATGTCGAACCGAACTACATGCTGACGAATTGGATTACCCATAGAGGCCTTCCCCAAATCCTCATCGGGCTGCGCTTTCACCGTGTCGATATAAATACACTTCACGGGGCAGACGCGGGCGCATTTGAAGCAACCGATGCAATCATCGATGTTGTTGAACAAAATGCCGCGTGCGTTGGCGGGCAACTCCCATCGCTCATCCGGAAACTGCAGGGTCACGGCAGGACGAAACATGGCCTTCCACGTCTGCCACATGCCGATGGCGATGGTCACCACGCCGCGATAGATGTTGTAGAAATAGTCACGCATTGGACGCATCCTTCTCTTTGTCGCCGGGCTTGCTGTTGCCGTCTGATGAAATCAAGTGGGGAACTTTCTTTTCAAACTGGAAAACAAAATGGCCGCGCTCGGGATTTCGCTGGAACGTCTCGTATTTTTCCCAATCTTCCTGGTAGGGCACCCGAATGCCGTGATAGTACTCCTGCACGACGTAGTCCTTGCGCAACGGATATCCTTCCCAGTCGTCGGGGCACAGGATGCGTCGCAGGTCCGGGTGCTCCTCGAAGGTAATGCCGAACAGATCATACGCTTCCCGTTCGTGCCAGTCCGCGGTGCGCCAGACGGATTCCACCGACGGTAGACTGGGCTTGTCTCTGGGCAGATCAACCCGAAGTGTAATCTTGTGCCCGTGCTTCATGGAGGCGAGATTGTACACCACGCCGAGGTCGGCTTCGGCCCCGTAATCCATTCCGCTGAGACACATCAGCGACGTGAAGCCCAGGTCAGGCTCGTTCTTCAAGAATTCAGCAACTTCTCGAATCTTCTCTGGTTTCACCTTCACGTACGGGTCGAGCGCCTCGCCGTTGAATTCCAGAATCGCGTCCCCGAATTTCGCCTGCAGCTTTGCGTGGATTTCCTCGGGACTCATACGTTCGCTCTCTCCTGAAGTTTGCGTTTGATGACACTCTCTTTGCGGATTTTCTCCTGAATCTTCATCACCCCGTCGATCAACGCTTCCGGCCGCGGGGGACAGCCCGTGACGTACACATCCACCGGCACGATCAAATCGACGCCTTTGAGCACGTGGTAGCCGTGCTGCCAGTACGGCCCGCCGCAGGTGGCACAGCTTCCCATGGACAGCACGTACTTGGGCTCAGGCATCTGGTCGTACAGCCGCTTGATGCGCTCCGCCATCTTTATGGTCACAGTGCCCGCCACGATCATCAAGTCGGTCTGTCTTGGGCTCGGCCGCATCACGCCGGCACCGAAGCGGTCCAGGTCGTAGCGGGAGGCGGCGGTGGCCATCATCTCGATGGCGCAGCAGGCCAACCCGAATGTCATGGGCCACAAGGAAGAAAGGCGCGCCCAGCTCAACACCCGGTCCACCGACGTGATCAGCACGTTGTCGCCGTACTGACCCTCCTCCAGAAATCGCTTTTCTTTCTCTACAAAATTCGGCTTCTTTTTCGGCATCAGACTCTCCGAATTCAGCGTAAACTGACCAGAATGAATTGTAACGAATATAAGGAATTATGCGGCAAAATCCAAGAACTTCAGTGAAGCGCGCACATTTCACCCTGAGGCTTCGATAAAATCGGGCGACACGATGTTTCCCTCGCTGTCATATTTCACATAGCGGTCCTGGCGCGGCTCCAGACTCAGCATCGTTTCCATGTCCAGGACCATGTTGTTACGGGTGGTGTTGGCGATTTCCACGATCCCGGTATCCATGCGAATGGCATCTTCCGGGCAGGCTTCCACACAGTAGCCACAGAAAATGCAAAGCCCCAGGTCGATGTCAAAGCTTTTTGGCATCTTCTCGATCTGGGGGTTGTCCGGTTTCTCCTGTGCGATGATGTAAATGCACTTGGCCGGACACACGGTTTCGCACATCATGCAGGCCACACACCGGGGTGACCCATCCTCCCGCTTGGTGAGCCGGTGCATGGTACGCAGCCGGGGAAAGATGGGGCGCAGCACTTCGGGGTACTGAAAAGTCACCGCCCCGAGCACGGATGTCTTGACCCCAAAGAGCCGAAGAATGTGGCGCGCCATGTTCCGGAAAAAATGCCAGGAGGTCAACCACAGCCCCTCGATGATGCGGGGCAGGTAGGTTTTCTCCCAAAAAGTCAGCGGCTTGTATTTGTCGTGAACGTTCATCTGTTACCTGACCAGCAAAAGGATGAGTCCTGTGAGAAGAATGTTCGCGAGGGAGATGGGCAAAAGGTACTTCCACCCCAGCCGCATAACCTGGTCGTACCGGAAGCGCGGCAAGGTCCACCGGATGGTCATTTGCAGCCACAGGAAAAACACCACCTTCAGGACAAAGGCGCCCACCTGCAGCAGTGCGACGGCCCAGTTTTGCAGGGCGATGACGCTTCCCCACGGCAGGTGAAAGCCGTCGGCAAAAAGATAGGGCACCTGCCAGCCGCCGAAAAACAGCGTGACCGTGATCGCAGAAATGGTCACCGTCTCGATGAAGTCGGTGAGGAAGTACATGCCAAAGCCCATGCCGCTGTACTCCAGGAAGTACCCGATGATCTCCGACTCCCCTTCAGGCGGGTCGAAAGGAATGCGTTTGGTCTCGGCAATCCCAACGGTGAGAAACAAGATAAAGCCCAGCGGCTGGATCAGCACTCCCCATTTGGGAATGAATCCCAGAAAATATCCACCCTGCCAGCGGACGATCTCCTGCAAATCCACGGTTTGGTAAACCATGAGTGCACCGATGATCGAGACGCCCAGCGCGACTTCGTACGAGATCATCTGGGCTGAAGCCCGCAGACCTCCCAGCAGCGCGTAGTTGTTCCTGGACGCCCAGGCGCCGAGAACCACGCCGTAGACCGCCATGCCCGCCATCGCGAAGAAATAGAGCACCCCGACGTTGAGCGGCGCCAACTGCAAGTTGATCTCATGGCCACCGATGACCAGGACATTGCCGAACGGCACTACCGCAAACACCACAAGGGCAAAAAACACCGAAATGGTCGGCGCGATGGTGAAAAGAAAGCGCTCAGCATTTGCGGGCCGGAAATGCTCTTTGGTGAACATCTTGATGGAGTCCGCGAGAGGATGAAACAGCCCGATGGCCCGGATACCCAGAATCGCTGCGCGATTGGCGCCGATGCGGTCCTGCATCACCGCGCTCTGCTTTCTCTCCACCCAGGTCAAGATTCCGCCCAGGCTCAGGGCGAAGAGCAGAACAAAAACCAGCTTTGCCAGCACCACGACTAAAGTTTCCATCAGGCCACTTTCGACTCTATTTCGGTTGCAAGAGTTTGTTTCTGGCTGTCCAGCGAAACACCCTGATCGCCGATGGAACGGTAGCTCAGCCCGCGAAAGGCCTCTTCTTCCTCCGCCAGCGCGTTGAACACATCTTGCGCCTCAAAGTACGGCAGGGCCCGGCCAAACCGCTTGGCCAGGTTGCGGAAGATCATCCAGTCCGGCCTCGCGTCCCCAAGCGGCGGGACCGCTTCGTGGATGAGTTGCACACGGTTGGCAAAATTGACAAACGTCCCTTCCTTTTCCACAAAGCTTGCCGCGGGCAACACGTAAGTCGCCAATCGTGCCGTACCGTTTTCGTTGGGACCTTGAAAAACCACCAGCGGAACCTTTGCAAGCGCTGTGGCCACCACCTGCCCGGAGAAACCCACCTCCAGGTCGTGGTGACAGATAAACAGGGCTCGCAATTCACCCTTTTCCGCAGCTTTGAGCATTTTTTCGGCTGTCCACCCCCGGCTGTCCTTCGCGCCCACCTGCAGCAGCCTGGCGCCGGCGGTGTTGGGGTGTTTGTCTGCCTTGATCAAGAAATCATCTTCAGATCCTTTTTCCCGTGGCGGAACCTCAAACGCGATGTTTTTCAGCCCGAGAACGTCCCGGAACAGTTTTCTGGCTACAAACAGATCTTCGCACGTCATTTGCGGCGAGAGGAGCACGGCGACCGACTTGGGCCCGAATTGTTCCAGCACTGCACGCAGTTTTTCTGCGATCTCTTGCAGCGCGGTGTCCCAGGTCAACTCCTGGGTCTCCCCGTCGATACGACGGCCCGGTGAAAACAGGCGGCCCTCATCCACGTGGGTGAATCCGTACCTGCCTTCATCGCACATCCACCACTGATTGACTTCGGGGTTGTATCTGGGTTTGAGACGGGACACGCGCACGCCTCCGGCCTTGTAGGTACGGCTGTCATTGTGGTGCACGTAGATGTTGCAGCCGTTGCTGCAACCTGGACAGATAGATTTTGTCTCACTCAAATACCACACCCGTGTGCGAAAACGGAATTCCCGGTCGGTGAGCGCCCCAACCGGGCAGATGTCGATGGTGTTTCCCGAATATTTGTTGTCCAATTGGCGGCCCGGATAAGGTTGCAGTTCGGCATGGTCGCCGCGGTTGAAAATCCCCAGCTCGTGGCTTTTGCTAATCTCATCGCAGAAGCGCACGCAGCGGGAGCACAGGATGCAGCGCTCCGAATCCAGCATCACGTGCGGCCCGATGGGGGTGGCTTTGTGCTTCTTGACCTTGTCCTCCACCATCCGGCTGTCGTGCCGGGCGTGCTCCATGTAGAAGTTTTGCAACCAACATTCGCCGGCCTGGTCGCACACCGGACAATCCAGCGGGTGATTGACCAGCAGGAACTCCAAAACCGCGCGCCTTGCTTCCAACACTTTTTCGCTGTTGGTGTGCACCACCATCCCGTCGGTCACCGGCGTGTAGCAGGCGACCTGCAGCTTGGGCATCCGCTCGATCTCAACCAGGCAGATGCGGCAGACACCCACGATGGACAATCCCGGATGGTAGCAGTAACGCGGGATCTCGATCCCCAATTGCTCTGCCGCCTGAATGACAGTCGTCCCTTTTTCGACCTCGAGAGTGCTGCCGTCTATGGTGATTTTTGGCATCGATCCTTCCTCAATTAGCCATCACAACTTCTTCCTGCTCCTGCGGCTCGCGCTTTCCCCTGATGTACTCTTCAAACTCGTGCCGGAATTTCCTGACGTAGCTGCGAATGGGCATGGCCGCGGCGTCGCCCAACGGACAAATGGTGTTGCCCATGATGTTGCTCGCGATGTTGTCCAGATTATCGATGTCTTCGATTCGGCCATGGCCGTCGAGTATCCGTTTGAGAATCTTCTCGGCCCAACCGGTTCCCTCCCGGCAAGGCGTACACTGGCCGCAAGATTCGTGGTGGTAAAAGCGCGTCACCACGTAGAGCGCCCGCACGATGCAGGTAGTCTCATCCATCACGATCACGCCCGCCGAACCCAACATCGACCCGATGGCGGCCAACGAATCGTAGTCCATCTTGACGTCGATTTCATCGGGCGTCAGGATGGGCGAGGATGACCCGCCGGGGACCACGGCCTTCAGTTTTCTGTCCCCTAAAATCCCCCCTGCATGCTCGTAGATGATCTCGCGCAGCGGCGTACCCATGGGCAGCTCATACACGCCGGGTTTCTTTACGTGACCGCTGACGCTGTAGAGCCGCAGCCCGCCGTTTCTTTCCGAGCCCAGGCCGGCGAACCAGTCCGCACCGCGGCTGATAATCGTGGGCACGTACGCCATAGTCTCCACATTGT
>CAYQOI010000104.1:0-9481 GCA_964419085.1 uncultured Cytophagia bacterium
AGCCGTTCCTGCTCAGCTTGTCGAACAGAAAGCCTGCTACGCGGTAGGGTTGCAGTCGCTGAACCTCGAACTCTCGGTCCACGCGGAACACCTTCAGCACGGGCGCACCGAGGTCCCTGCAGTAATCCGGCGACTCATCGCCGTGCAGTTGCACCAAATCCAGCGACACGCGAGCAAGAGTGTCTCGCACCTGTCCCGCCGGTTGATTTACGAACACCCCCACTTTGGTGACAAACGGCGGCAATTGACTCGCGATGCCCGCCGCGACTTCAGGGGAAATGTAGCGCGGGCTCCCGGGGTAAAAGATAAATCCCAGTGCGTCCGCGCCGAGCTCACAAGCGAGCAACGCGTCCTCCAAATTGGTGATGCCGCAGATTTTTACTCTGACCATCTTCTCACTCCTACAAACTCCGCGAGCGCCGCGCCGGGGTCGGGCTGCCGCACCAGCGCCTCGCCGATGAGCACCGCGTCGATGCCGCACCCGGCCACACGCTCCATGTCCCCGCGTGTCCTGATCCCGCTTTCCGAAACCAGGGTAACCCCGCCAGCCACCGCCTTGCTCAAATTCTCTGTGGTCTGCAGGTCCACCTCAAACGTGTCGAGATTCCGGTTGTTGATGCCCACCAGCGCCGCGGACAGGCGCAGCGCCCGTTCCAGTTCGGTGGCGGTGTGCACCTCCACCAGACAATCCAGAGAAAGCTCCCGTGCCGCCGCGAGCAGCTCGCGACACTGGTCATCGGAGAGCAGCTTACAGATGAGCAGAACCGCGTCCGCGCCCGCGGCCCGCGCTTCCACCACCTGATAGGCATCGAGCACGAAATCTTTCCTCAGAGTCGGCAGAGACACCGCGGCGGACACCCGGCGCAAGTCCTCCAGGCTTCCCTTAAAAAACGCTGCGTCGGTCAGCACCGAAACCGCCCGGGCCCCGTTGCGCTGATAGGCCGTTGCCAACGCAACCGGGTCGAAACGCTCCCGCAGGACCCCTGCGGAAGGCGAGGCCTTCTTCACCTCGGCGATCACAGCGACGTCCTCTGACTCTTGCAGCGCTCGACAAAAGCCGCGGGTCGGCGGGCTCGCCTTCACCCGCTCAAACAGCGTGGAGGGCGAAACCTCACGCCGGGCGCGAGCCACCTCCTGCTTTTTCCTGGCGACGATCTCCTCCAAGATAGCGCGCATCTACCGCTCCTGACTCATCTCTTTGAGTGCACGCAGCTTGGCCAGCGCGGCACCGGAATCCAGCGCGTGCATGGCCATTCTTGCCGCTTCGCCAAAATCGTCGGTCGCGCCGCCGACCACGAGACCGCATGCCGCATTCGCGACCACGAAATCCCTGGCGATGCCCGGCTCGCCGTTCAACACCCGTTTGGCGGTCTCCGCATTCTCCTCCGGGCTCCCGCCCAAAATCCCGTCTCTGGGTTTCAAATTGAGTCCAAAGTCTTTTGGGGAGAGCGTTCTTTCGCGGATCTCGCCGTGGCGCAGCTCGATCGCCCGGGTCGTCGCGTGGATGGAGACCTCGTCGAGACCGTCTTCGCTGTGCACGATGAGCACGTGTTCCGAACCCAGCTCATGCAAGACCTCGGCCATGAGCGGGGCGATGGCGAAATCGTAAACTCCTAAGAGCTGCCGCGTCACACGCGCCGGGTTGGTCAGGGGACCGAGCATGTTAAACACGGTTCTAAGCCGAATCTCTCTTCTGGGGGCCACCGCGTATTTCATCGCTTTGTGCAGCCTGGGTGCGTACAGAAAGCCGAACCCGATTTCGTTCAAACACCGGGAGGTTTGCTCCGCCTCCTGGTCGATATTCACGCCCAGAGCCTCCAGGAGATCCGCACTGCCGCAGCGACTCGACACCGAACGGTTGCCGTGTTTGGCGACCGGCACGCCCGCGGCTGCCACCACAAACGAGGCCACCGTGGAGATGTTGAACGTCCCCGCGCCGTCTCCACCGGTGCCACACATATCGATGGCGTTCCGGTGTCGCGTCTGAACGGGTGTGGCCTTGTCGCGCATGGCCGCGGCAAAGCCCGCCACCTCTTCGCTGGTCTCCCCCTTCATTTTGCAGGCCACCAGAAACGCGGCTATCTGGGCTGGTGTGGCTTCGCCGCTCATGATACCGTGCATGAGGCGGTAGGCCTGTTCGCGGCTCAAGTCAACTCGTTCCACCACCGTTTTTAAGGCTTCTTGTATCATGGCCGTTTCCCTCCGTTCTTGACTCCGCAACTGTCCAAAAAATTGCGCAACAGCCGTTTCCCTTCCACCGTCAAAACCGATTCGGGGTGAAATTGCACGCCGGAAGCGGGAAACTGTTTGTGCCGTAACCCCATGATGACCCCGTCCTCGCTTTCGGCGGTCACCAGAAGAGACGACGGCAAGCCTTCCCGCGCCACAACCAGGGAGTGGTAACGGGTGGCCTCAAAAGGATTCGGCAAGTTGGCGAACAAGAGATCCTGCTGGTGAGAAATCCTGGAGGTCTTCCCGTGCATCAGAACCGGGGCAGGTACGATTCGCCCGCCAAACGCCACGGCCAGGGCCTGGTGTCCCAAACAAACACCCAGGATGGGTACCTCCGGAGCAAACTCCCGGATGAGCGCAACAGACACGCCCGCGTGTTCGGGGCGACCCGGTCCCGGAGAGATCACCACGCCCCGGGGTCGGAGGGCGCGAATCTCCGCCAACGTGACCCGATCGTTGCGGCGGACGTCCACGTCCGCCCCCAACTCGCCCAGATACTGAACGAGATTGTAAGTGAAGGAATCGTAGTTGTCGATCACCAAGATCACTGCAAGCCCCTTTCCGCAAATTCAATTGCCGCGCGCAGTGCGGCAGCCTTGTGCAGGGTTTCCTGAAACTCACGCTCCGGCACCGAGTCCGCCACGATGCCGGCCCCGGCTTGAAAGGTAGCACGTGGACCGTGCGTTACGATGGTCCGGATCGCGATGCAGGTGTCCAGGTTGCCGGAAAAGTCCAGATAGCCCAGGGCGCCGGCGTAGACCCCGCGCGGTTCCGGCTCCAGCTCCGAGATGATCTGCATCGCGCGGATTTTGGGCGCACCGGTGACCGTGCCAGCGGGGAAGCAAGCCTTCAGCGCATCCAACGCGTTCAGGTCCGGCCGCAAGCGGCCGCGCACGTTCGACACCAGGTGCATGACGTGCGAGTATTTCTCCACAACCATCAACTCGGTCACTTCCACCGAGCCGTACTCGCTCACCCGGCCCACGTCGTTTCGGCCCAGGTCCACAAGCATCACGTGTTCGGCGATCTCCTTTTCATCCGCGCGCAGCTCCTCGGCCAACCGACTGTCTTCGGCTTCATCCTTGCCGCGCGGCCGCGTCCCCGCGATGGGCCGCACTTCCACCACGCCCTCATCCACCCGAACCAGGAGCTCCGGTGAGGATCCGATGATGCACATTTCACCCATTTTCAAGAAGAAGAGATACGGCGAAGGGTTGACCACCCGGAGGGCACGGTAGATGTCGAACGGCGGCACGTTCACCGGGCGCTCGAATTTTTGCGAGAGAACGACTTGAAAAACATCACCCGCTTGAATGAATTCTTTGGCCTGTGCCACCGCGTCGCAGAAAGCCGACCGGGTAAAATTGGAGACGACTTCCGCGCCGGACCCGGTCGTAGCGGGATGGAGCAACGGTTTTTCCAGCGCCTGCTTGATGTCGTCGATGCGGCGCAACGCCTGCTCGAATTTGACCGCCAGCGAATCCCCGGACTCGTCCAGGAACACATTGTGGATGATGTAGATTTCATGGCGAAGATGATCAAAGGCCAGCACGGTGTCGAACAGCATGAACAGCGCTTCCGGAAAGACGGGCTTGCCCGCGCGGCGCACCGGAACGTCTTCAAAGTAACGAATCATCTCATAGCTGAGATACCCAACCGCACCGCCGGTAAAGCGCGGCAAGCCTTCCGGCCTCGCGACTTTGTAGCGCCGGAAACGCTCGGTTAGAAACGCGAGCAGGTCGCCTTCGACCTGACGGCACCTGCCGCCGTTCTCCTCTTCGATGACCCCATCAGAAAAACGCAGCGTGGAGACCGGCCGACACCCCAGAAAGGAAAAGCGGGCTGTCTTTTCGCCGCCCTCCACGCTTTCGAGGAGGAAGGACCGCTCAGAGAGGCCTTGCAACCTGAGAAAGGCCGAGACCGGCGTGAGGAGATCTGCGATGAAACGCCGGTACACCGGCACGACATTGCCTTGCCTGCTGAGACGCTGAAATTCTGAAAATTCCATCAAACACCCATAAAACAAAAAACCCACTATATAATCACTTATATAGTGGGTCTGGATTCTGCTAAAAAATTCGAGCTCAGTCCGGTGGGGCTACCAATCCTTTCCCACTATTGACGCGATAGCGCCAATACCAGCTCCAATAGTAGTAAGAAACAGCAGTTGTAGAAAGGATTGTTTGCACCAAATAAGCTCGCTTTGTTTCAGTTATGTCGAAATATAAACATTATTCGCTAAATGTCAAGGCTTTTTTCGGTGATTCGGTGCAAATCTCGCACTCTAACGGCAGACAAGACTCCTCCTGAGTGGCAGCCAGGCTCACAGAAATCGACCGTAAATACCCGATTTTGTGAATTATCCGGGTTAGCAACACGCCCTTCAATGCCGCACGTAGAGATCTCAAGATGAGGAGAGCGGTCGTTGCGACTCCGCTCAACGACCGTTTTGTGAAGCCAAAACCACCGTCACGCTCAGTTGCGTTTCGTCGCTTCTTCCGTTTCCAAGATCAGGGTGACAACCCTTGCGAGCGAATCGGGGTCCACCGCCTGCCAAGCCTGGAGTTTTTCTAGCAACCGTAACCTCTGCACGCCTGCCGCCATCTGACCGTCAGCGCCCAGCCGCTCCCGCTCGCTGAGCACCAGAGCTTCGAGGGAATCCAGTTTGGCGCGAATGCGGGCATGCGCCCGACTCAACTCTGAGGCAAGATCGGTCTGCCACACCACAATCCCGCTTCCCCCAGCCGAGTTGCCCGCAGCTTCCAACCGTTTGACCACCGCAGCCTTGAGTTCTCGCTTCACCCCAGGGTCAACCTTCAACTTGATGCCATCTTCGCACTCATACTGCAGATGTTTCAGCCACACGACCTTTGGGCTCACGTCGGCCGAAATGGTTTTCTGCAACTTCTTGTTCAACTCGCACGCGGATTTGATCTGCTCGCCGAGAACACGGTAAGCCCTGGTGTCGAGCCGCTTTTTCACCTCGGGCGGAGCCGGAGGCCGTGGCGCCCTCGGGGTTACGGGAGCATCTGCGACGGGGTTCTGCAGGTACACCTTCAGCCCATCCGCATTCTTGAGCGCAAGGTCGAGAATGACCTGCGCATCGGCCACGGAGAGCACATCCGAAGAATTGCTGGCGTTGAGGATACCCACCGCCACCCGCTCCAGCTTTTCAGGCGGCACCTCGCCCTTCTCAGCCTTTTCGGAGAAATCGCTCCATTTGGAGGCCACCGTTCGCTTCGTTTCCTGATTTGGGAAGAGCGAAAGCAATTGGTCGCCCAGAAGTCCCAGCGCCTGGCGGAGCACGTCTTTCTGTTGCTGCTTGTTGCTGGAAAGCATGAAATAGATGGCAGTGGAAAAGAAAAGTATAGCGAGCCCCGCAGCGACTTTCTTCAAAACATTTCGCATCGATCCCTCCGGAGTGTGGCGAACACAAGTGTTAACCTGAATAATTCACAAACTGCCCCAGTCGTCTCATCTTGTCATTCCGGCTCCGCCTGCCGGCGGATGCCGGAATCTCACGGCACGAACCGATGCATGGACAAAGATTCCGGTATTTTTCGGAATTCCGCTTTCGCTGAATTGCGAAAAAACCGGAATGACAGCTTAAGTCCATACGTTTCAAGATGTTCAGACCAAGCTATTTGCGTTCTGCGAACAATCCACATTAAAAAGATTAACGGCAGGAGGGGATCGTTTGTTCCCGGCGTCTCAGTGACGCCGGAATCGCCGGTCGAGTTCATCCAGCGGAATGTGGATCAGGACGGGCCGGCCGTGCGGGCAAAAGTACGGTTCGTTGGTGGAAAAGAGCTGGTCGATGAGCGCGTTCATCGCCTCCAGGGTCAGCGGTTCCCCCGCGCGAATGGCGGTGTGACAGGCATAAGACTTCGCGACGTTTTCGCGGATCTCGGCGCTGTCCCGCTTGCCGCGCTTGTACTCATCGAGAATCTGAAGCAGGATTTTTTCATCATCGCTGATCTTGATTCCGGAAGGGACGCCCTCCACCACCACCGTGTTCTTGCTGAACGATTTGATCACAAAACCGATCTGCTCCAGAAAAGGCAGGATCTCCAGCAGGAGATTGTAGTCCTCCGCGGACAGCTCCACGACCTGGGGAAAGAGAAGCTGCTGAGAGGACGGCTTTCTACGCTCGAAGTTTCTCATCGCCTGCTCGTACAAAACCCGTTCGTGCGCGACATGCTGGTCGATGACGATGAGGCCGTTTTTGATCTGCGAAATGATGTACTTGTTGTGCACCTGCCAGACGTTGGTGGGCTCGAAAACCGGGCGTTCCGGCTGCTGCCCCTGCCGCGCCTCTGGCACATCTCCCCGCTCAAACGCATGATGCGGCACAAAAAGCGAAGGATCGCGTTCTGCCGAGCCCGCACCGCCGGACGGAAAGAAAAACGGTTTTGGGGGCTGCTCCGGCGAATCCAGGTCGTGGGCCGGGGGCGTAAAAGTCGACCGGGGGGTGAGTTCCGGGACCACCTCTTGCGACGTCAGCGCGCGTTTGACCGCGCCCCGAACGGAGGTAAACACCAGCGATTCGTTGGCGAACTTGATCTCCAGCTTTGTGGGATGAACATTGACGTCGACCTCGCCGGGGCTCATTTCGATGAAGAGGATGTAAACCGGGTAAGACCCCCGCGGCAGCACATCGCCGTAGGCCGAAATCACTGCGTAGTGCAAATTCTTGTGCGAAAAATAGCGGCGGTTGAAAAACAGATACTGGTCGCCTCTGGAGCGCCGCATCGCGTCCTGATTACCGACATAGCCGGAGATGCGGATGGGCCCGGTATTTTCCACCGCAAGAAGATTTCGCTGCACTCTCGGCCCCAGCACCGCGGCGATGCGCTCTTCCTGCGCTGCCTTTGCCAATTCCAGCACGACCTCGTCCTCATTCACCAGCGTAAACGAGATTTCGGGAAAGGCCAGAAAGAAGCGATTGAGGACGTTTAGAATCCGCCGGTACTCGGTATTGGTGGATTTCAGGAACCGGCGGCGGGCAGGCGTATTAAAAAAGAGATTCTTCACGGTAATGGTGGTCCCCTGGCTGGCGGCACACGCCTCCAGCTCGCTGGTCACCCCGGCCTCCACCCGCACCAGGTTGCCGGACGCTTCTCCCGCCAAAGCGGACCGGGCTTCCACGCGCGCCACCGAAGCGATGCTCGCCAGCGCCTCCCCGCGAAAGCCCAGCGTGCGGATGTTGTTGAGATCTTCATATTCGAAAATCTTGCTGGTGGCGTGGCGTTGGAACGCCATCAAGAGGTCGGCTCGGCTCATTCCGCTTCCGTTGTCGATCACCTGGATGAGCGCTTTGCCGCCGTCCCGCACGATCACCTGAATGTCGTCGGCGCCCGCGTCAATCGCGTTTTCCACCAGCTCCTTCACCACGGAATCCGGCCGGTCCACCACCTCGCCGGCCGCGATCTGGTTGGTGAGATTCTCGGGCAGAACCTTGATCTTGCTGTGCTCGCTGTTCGTCATGGCTGAATGACCTCTATGTTCGGCTCTCCTTCGTCAAACTGCGCAGTGGGACCCTGATGAGACCGAAGGCGACCACCGCAAAAATAACCAGCGACAGCCAACCGCCCACCGCGGTGTGCACAAAAGCAAATTCCACCTGGCCGGTCACCAAGGATGTGATCGACTGCACCCCCATCAGGACCAGCCCGGCCAGCAACACCCCGGTCAGCGCTTCCCCCGCGATGAACCCTGACGCCACCAGCGTACCCACGTTCTCTACCCGCGAGCGCTGCTCCGGTTTCGCCTGGCGTTTCTCCAGGATTTTGTCCGAAGCCAGTTTGATGAGCCCCCCCACGAAAATGGCAAAGGTGGTGTCAAACGGCAGGTACATTCCCACCGCGATGAGCATGGGGGCCGGGGCCTGCACCATGATGAGCGCCAGAGCGAAAAACATGCCGATGAGGATTAAGCCCCAGGCCATCTCCCCACCCACGATGCCTTTGGCCAGTTGCGCCATGAGCCCGGCCTGCGGCGCGGGCAGGCGCGTGTCGCCGATTCCAATGCCGCCCGCCGCGATGTTGCCTTCGTGAAGAATGATGATGGGAAAAATCAGCACAAAAGAAACAACCACCGTCCCGATGATCTCCGCCACTTCCATCTTCCAGGGCGTGCCCCCGATGAGGTGACCCACTTTCAGATCCTGAATCATGTCTCCGGCCATGGAGGTGGCACAACACACCACCGCAGCCACTGCCAACACCGCGGCCACACCCCCGAGTCCCACCACCCCGATGAACACCATGACCACCGCGGCCACGATCAGCGTGGAGAGGGCCAGCCCGGAGATCGGCTGATTGGAGCCGCCCACCAGACCCACCAGCCAGCCGCCGACACCGGCGAACAAAAACCCGGTGATGATCATGATCACCGCGGCGATGAGCGCGCCCGCCAGGCTGTGGCTGAAAAGATAGTACACCAGCGTCATCGGCACCACCAGCCCGATGGTCGCCATGATGATCCACTTGAGATTGATGTCCCGTTCCAGGCGGTTTTCCTGCCCCACGGGATCGTCGTCACTACCTTTGGCTTTGAACGCACCGCGGAACGCGGAAAAGATGGAGTTTCTGAGCCCCCACAGCGTGTAGAGCGAGCCCACGAGCATCGCGCCCACTGCGATGGGACGGATCTGGTTGTACCAGATGGAGTACGTAAGCTCGCCCCAGGCCACAGGCTGACCGTTCAACACGAGCTGGTTGCGCAGGTCCGGACTGAGAAAGAGCGCGAGCGGGATGAACACAAGCCAGGCCAGGACTCCACCGCAAAAATTGATCGCCGCCAGTCTCGGGCCGATGATGTAGCCCACCCCCATCAACGCGGGCGAGGCCAACGGGGTAGCGAAGGTCAGGCCGCCGGTGTGCGTGATGCTTCCCAGCGCTTCCCGGGAGCTGGTAAAGTGATGAATGACCGACTTGGGAAATTTCAAAAACACCTCGACGCTCTCCCGGAAAATCGCCATGCCGTTGCTGTTCTTGAGCAGCTCCATGAGCGCGCCGACGCCCATCGCGCCGAACACGTAGTTGGCCCCGCTTTCGCCCTTTTGCCCGGCACGCACGATTTCGTAGCAGGCGTAGCTCTCCGGAAAGGGCAAGCCCGCGTCCACCACCAGGGTGCGGCGCAGCAGGATCACGAACAGCACGCCCAGCACGCCCCCCACGAGTAAAATCGCGGAGGTCTCCCAGTAGTTGAAATGCGTCCAGAGTCGCTTGCCATCCATCTCCACCAT
>CAYQOI010000105.1:0-922 GCA_964419085.1 uncultured Cytophagia bacterium
ACCCCACGACTGTGACATGCTTGATTTCCACTGTCGACCCTCCGCTTCGTCCTACCGCTCCACGATCACCGCAGAGGCTTCGCCGCCGCCGATACAGAGCGTGGCCAGGCCCCGTTTTTTGTCGTAACGTTTCATGGCGTAGAGCAACGTCGTGAGAATCCTCGCGCCGCTCGCGCCGATGGGATGCCCCAACGCCACCGCGCCGCCGTGGACGTTCATCTTGTCCAGCTCGATGCCCAGCTCCTTGCTGGCCGCAAGATTGACCACCGCGAACGCCTCGTTGATCTCGAACAGGTCGATGTCCTCCAGCTTGAGGTTGGCCAGATCCAGAATCCGCTTGATGGCATCGATGGGTGCGGTGGTGAACCACTCGGGCGCTTTGGCCGCGGAAGCCTGTGCCACGATGCGAGCCAAAGGCGACAGACCGCGGCGATCGGCCTCTTCCCGGGACATGACCACCAAGGCCGCCGCGCCATCGTTGATGGAGGACGCGTTAGCCGCGGTCACGGTGCCGTCCTTCTGAAACGCAGGCTTCAGGGTCACCATCTTTTCGAAATTCGCGCGCTTGGGCTCCTCGTCCTCGGTCACAACAATCGGGTCACCTTTGCGCTGCGGCACTTCCACCGGAACGATTTCTTCGGAGAACGCCCCGTTTTTCTGCGCCTCCAGCGCGCGCTTGTAGGAAGTGATGGCAAACTCATCCTGGGCTTCCCGGGGGATGTTGCACTCCCTGGCGCACAACTCGGCCGCGTTTCCCATGTGAAAATCGTTGTAGCTGTCCCAGAGGCCGTCGTGGATCATGCTGTCCACCAACTCGCCGTGTCCCAGGCGGTAGCCGGTACGCGCCTTGGGAAGCAAGTACGGCGCGTTGCTCATGCTTTCCATGCCCCCGGCTACCACGATCTCGGCATCACCGACCATG
>CAYQOI010000105.1:932-9476 GCA_964419085.1 uncultured Cytophagia bacterium
CTTCAGACCGGAGCCGCACACCTTGTTGATGGTGAGGCACGGAACCGAGTTCGGAATCCCGGCGCCCAGCGCGGCCTGCCGCGCCGGAGCCTGTCCCACACCCGCGGTGAGGACTTCCCCCATGATCACTTCGCTGACATCCTCGCCGGTAAGGCCGGCGCGGCTGAGCGCCTCCCTGATCGCGATGCTGCCCAGTTTCGGCGCCGCTATCGAGCTCAACGCGCCCTGGAACGCACCAATAGGCGTGCGACAGGCGCTTGCGATCACGACTTCTCTCAACTCAGACATGCTCTTTCCCTCTGTCGCTTAAGGTTCTACTTTCTCGAGCTGGATCCTGCCATCCTTCTCGAACAGGTACCCAGCTTTTACAGACGGCGCGTGCTCGAAGAAAACCAGCCACTTCCCCTGCACCGCCTGCTTGAGTACTTTCTCCTTGACTTCCATTGTCGTCTTGGGATACAGATCATATCCCATCACGTACGGCGTGCGCAAGTGCGAATTCGTGGGCACCAGGTCGGCAAGGAAGCACGCGATTTTTCCATCGCTTTGGATCTTCACGATTTGGTGATCGCGCGTGTGCCCGCCGGTCACCACGGTTTGCACGCCGGGCACGATCTCGGTGTCTCCGGAAATGAGCTGCAGTTGGCCGCTCGCCTCCACCGGTTCCCAATTGTGCGCCAGATAGCTTCCTTTGCTGCGGGGGTCGGGAGCCTTGGCATATTCGAGCTCCCCCTTTTGCACATAGTAGGTCGCGTTGGGAAACGCGGGTTTGAGCGTGCCGTCGTCTCCTCGCACGCAGTTGCCGCCGCAATGGTCAAAATGCAGATGCGTGAGAATGACCCTGGTGACGTCGGCCGACGTGAGTCCCAGGCTCTTCAGGCCGTCGTGCAGATTCTCGCTGTGGTCGATCTGAAACATGCCGGCGAACTTTTCGTCGTACAGGGTCCCGATTCCGGTATCCACCAGAATCACATCCTGGCTGGTTTTGATCAGCAGACAGTTGAGCCCCAACAGAATTCGGTTGGCGGCATCGGGCGGGTCGGTGCGCTCCCAGAGCACCCGGGGCACCACGCCGAACATCGCGCCCCCGTCCAGTCTGAATTTGCCGTCGCTGACGACGTGCAGATGGAATTCGCCGAATTTCACAGCTCCTCCAGAATTTTGCGCGAAATCACCAGACGCTGCACCTCCGACGTCCCTTCGCCGATGGTGGTGAGCTTCGCGTCGCGCCAGTAGCGTTCCACAGGGTAATCTTTGACGTAGCCGTAGCCGCCGAAAATCTGGATGGCGTTCTTGGTGGCCCGCATCGCGGCTTCCGAAGCAAAGAGCTTGGCCATCGCGGCTTCTTTGGTGTACGGCTTGCCCGCGTCGCGCAAGCGAGCCGCGTGGAACACCATCAGCCGGGCCGCGTGAATCTCGGTGGCCATATCGGCCAGCATCCACTTGATGGCCTGAAAATGGGAAATGGGCCGCCCAAACGCTTCGCGCTCTTTGGAGTAAGCCACAGATTTTTCCATCGCGGCCTGGGCCAACCCCACGGCCATGGCACCGATGCCGACGCGGCCGCCGTCCAGGGTAACCAGGGCTTGCTTGAATCCCTCGTTTTCCACACCCAGGAGATTCTCCCTGGGCACATGGCAGTCCTCGATGGAAATGGGGCGCGTATCGGAGGCGCGCACGCCGAGTTTGTCTTCCTTCTTTCCGATGTTCAGGCCGCCGAACGCTTTCTCCACGATGAACGCGGACATGCCGTGCACGCCCCGTTCCGGGTCTGTTTTGGCGAACACCACGAAGTAGTCGGCCACGCCCCCGTTGGTCACCCAGAGCTTGCTCCCGTTCAACACATAGTGGTCGCCTTTCAGCACCGCCATGGTTTTGGCGGCGCCCGCGTCGGAGCCGGAGCCCGGCTCAGACAGACAGAAACTCCCCAGGGATTCCCCTTTTGCCAGCGGCACGAGATATTTCTTCTTCTGCTCTTCGGTACCGAAAAGGTAAATGGGCGTGGCGCACAGGGAAATGTGCGCGGCCATGGCAAGACAAGTGGAACCGCAGGCCTTGGCCACTTCCTCGATGGCCAGCGCCAGGCTCACTGTATCCATGCCTGCACCACCGTACTCCTCCGGAAACGGGATACCCAGTAGACCGAGTTCCGCCATTTTCTTGAACGTCTGCATCGGGAATTCGCAACTCTCGTCGATCTCCGCGGCCAGCGGCTCGATCTCATTTTTGGCGAACTCGCGCACCATGTCGCGGAGCATCAGTTGTTCGTCGGTAAAATCCATCAGTCACTCCTGTCACAAAGTTTCTGCTTGTCGCTCACTTGCCCTGATACTTCGGTTTGCGCTTTTCCCTGAACGCGGCCAGCCCTTCCAGCCGGTCCGCCGTGGGGATGATCTGCTGGTAGCACTCAAACTCGAATTTCAGGCCGTCGTTCAGGGGCTTGCCCAGGCCGCCGTAGATGGCCCGTTTTGCCTGCCGCACCGCCAGCGGGCCGTTAGCTGCGATTTCGGCCGCGAGCTCCTGGGCCGTAGTCATCAGCTCGGACTCCGGCACCACCTGATTCACCGCGCCCTGCGTCAGGGCTTCCTGCGCGCTGAACAGACGGGCGGTGGTGATCCAGAGCACCGCGTTGCTGGGTCCAACCAACCGGGTGAGACGCTGGGTTCCCCCCGCACCCGGAATGATGGCCAACGCGGTCTCCCGCAGCCCCACCCGGGCAGACTCCACCACGATCCGAATGTCGGCGGCCAATGCGACCTCGAAGCCGCCTCCCATGGCACTGCCTTGCAGCGCCGCGATGGTGGGCACGGAAATCGCCGCGAGCTTGTTCACGGCTGCGCCGATATTCCGCACCGTGGGCGCGACCTCTGACTCCGGCATGTCCAGGCGCTCCTTCAGGTCGGCTCCGGCGCAAAAATATTTGCCTCTTGCGGAGATGATCACCGCGCGAACATCTCCGGCTTCCACATCCTGCTCGATCCGTTCCGCGGCTCGACCCAGTTCGGCGACCAGGTCACGATTCAGCGCGTTCACCGGCGGCCGGTCCAGGATGAGGTGCCCGATGTGGTCGCGAAAAGAGTATTTCACATACTGAAGGTCCATGCCGTTCAATCGGGTAAATCTTCCACGTTTGCCGCACCTTCGGCCGCGGGAAAAACGAATCGAATCTTTCGAAGCTCACCGTTTTCCTGCGACGCGCCACGTACGTGTTTTTTCTCCAGCACCGAATGCTCGATCCAGACCCGGTCGTCGATGCGGCAGCTCACGATGCGGGAAAAGCCCCGCAGCACCACCTCGTTCCCGATGATGGTGGGCAGCATCCGGCGGCCCAAAACCTGCACCCCGGGCTCGATGCGACAGCTCTCACCTATTCTTACCTCACCCTGAATCAAATTGCGGTGAGAGATTTTGGTGTTTCGCCCGATCCTCATGTGTTCTTCCTCAGAAGTCGCCAGCTCGCACCCCTCATCAACCAGAACATTTTCTGCCAACTCGATGTTTCCCAAAAGCTTGGCCGAGCGCCCGATTTGCACGCCGCAATTCAATTGCACGCCTTTGCCGATGTGCGCGCCCTTTCCCACCGCGATGTCCAGAACGCGGTGTTGCTCTGCCAGCGCGAGAATCTGCTCCACCACCTCATCCGCAATGAAGAAATCATCCTTGTCTTCGATGCTCACCAGGTCTTTGAGTTTCCCGTAAACCGATTCCCGCGCGTACGCTTCCATTTCCTGCAAAACGCTCTTGGTGTTAAACCCCAGCACCGTGCGATTGTCCTGTGCGGCTGAGGCTTTCACAACCAGCCCGCTTTCGTTAAAGATACGAATTAAATCTGTCAAATACAATTCCTGTTGCACATTATTCGTATCCAGTTTTTGCAGGTAAGCTCGCAGCGGCTCGGCCCGGAATGCGAAAACCCCGGTGTTGAACTCCCGCAACTCCAGCAGCTCTTCTCTGGCAAAATCGTAGCGCGCACCGTCGTAACCTGCTTCATAACGAGCGCCAGACGGCAATGCCAGAATGTCTTTGTACTCTTTGATCTCGATCACATTTCCCCGGGCGGCACCGGAAGCCTTTCCCGACAGATCCTGGTCGGGCACGCGCACGATTCTGCCGTAGTAGTTCTCCGCGACCGGGCCGGAGTAGATACCGGTAAGCACCATCATGTCGCAGGGATTTGCCGAAAACGCCTGCCTGAACCGGCGCACGACCTCGTCGGTGAGCAATCCCATGTCCCCGGGAAAAATGTAAACGTGGCCGGAGAAGCTCCGGGGCACGTGCTCCAGTGCGACGCGAACCGCGTCGCCGGTGCCGTTTTGTACCGCCTGGTAAGCGAAAACACGCTGCGCCTGCTTTCCCAGGGCCTCGGCCACCGCCAGCGCTTTGATGCCCACCACCACGATCTGGTTGCCGGTCTCCAGACCCGCCTGCACCGCTCGGGCGACCCGCGCGACCGTTGGCTCTCCCCAGATTTGGTGCAGCATCTTGGACGTGGACGACCGGATCCGCTTGCCGTGCCCTGCGGCCAGGATGATCGCGACCGCGTCCGAGCCCGTGTCCAGAGGCGAGCTCAGTTCCCGGAGGCGCGCTGTGATCTCAGCGTGGCTTGGTGCAGAATCGCCCATTCGACCTTTCTTCATTCTGTTTGAAACTCGTCCGGAACCTCGATCTCCATGAGCAGCAGTCCCTGACCGTGGGTCTTGCCCTGTGCATCGTTGCGCAGGCTTTCGCTGCCGCCCCCACCCAACGAATCGTGCAGGATGAAATTCAAGCACAGCAGATTAGGCAGCTCAAAGCGTTCCACTTCACCCTTTACGATGCCGCGGAAATGCGCCTTCACCCGTTCGGGCGTGACCTCCCGTTTGATGATCTCGTAGGCTTCCGGGGAGTTGGCGATGAGCCCGACGTTGGAGCTGTCGCCCTTGTCACCCGAGCGCGCGTGTGCGATCTGTCGCAATCGAATTCGTTTCAAATCAAACCTCCTGAACAGTCACTCTGGTCTTCACCCGCGCCTTGTCGATGAGCGCGGGCCAGAACGCGACGATTTCCTGCGGTTTCGGCCGTCCGCCCGCAAAGCCGGTCACTCCCGGCGGACCGTTGGTCACCAGCGGTGCGATCTCTTTGCCGAAACGCGTGATCTTTTCCGGGTCCGGGTCCTTGGCTGAAAGCCGCAAAACCACTTCGTTGATTTGCTCGGGAATCGGGTTGATTTCGCCGTGGCAGGAATTCAAGCCCAGATACTCCGTGTTGGTTTCAGCAAAGGTGTAGCCGGCGTTCTTCAAGCGCTGCCAGACGATTTCGGCACACTTTTGCGCCTTTTGATACGCGTCGGGCCCGCTGATGGTGAGGGTTCCGGCGGCTTTAAAGCCTTTGGCGTAACTCACCGAAACCTTGTAACTTTCGGTTGCCGGCATCCCTTTGACGCCTGAGACTTTCACCCTGTCCGGCCCGGCTTGTTCCAACCGGATGGTGGTGAAATCCACTCGCACATCCGGCGAGATGTAGTTCTTTGGGTCGCCCATCTCGTAGACGATCTGCTCGCTCACCGTGTCGACGGACACCAGGCCGCCTGTGTTCGGGTGTTTGGTGACATAGAACGTGCCGTCCGCGTACGCCTCTACGATGGGGTACCCGATGTTAGCGTAGTCGGGCACTTCCCACCAGCGGGTGAAGTTTCCTCCGGTGGCTTGCGCGCCGCATTCGACGATGTGCCCGGCGACCGTGCCCGCGGCCAGCCTGTCCCAGTCCTCCCGCGTCCAGCCGAATTCGTAGATCATCGGCGCGAGAACGAGCCCGGGGTCGGTGGCCCGGCCGGTGATGATCACCTGCGCGCCCTGTTCCAGCGCTTCCACAATGGGGAAGGAGCTGATGTACACGTTTGCGGAAAGCACCTTGTCCTTCACCGCGGTCAGGGGCTCGCCGGTGTCAAGATGCGAGAACTCTACGCCGGACGCCATGAGATCAGGCAAGTCGTGCAGGATGTCGTCCCCCTCCACGGTGCCGATGCGCACGCCCTTCAGCCCCAATTCGCGCACCACCGCGAAAACCGCTTCCCGGCACGCCTCGGGATTCACCCCACCGGCGCTGGCGATCACCTTGATGTCGCGTTCGAGAATGGTCGGGAGGATCTGCCGCATGAGTTCCACAAAGTCGGTGGCATACCCGCGGCGCGGGTCCCGCTGCTTTTGGCGCTGCATAATGGACATGGTGACTTCTGCCAGATAGTCCAGCGTCACGTAGTGCACGGGACCGCCCTCGATGAGCTTGATGGGCGCATCGATGCTGTCCCCCCAGAATCCCTGGCCGTTGCCGATGAGTAGTGGTTCTTTCATACCGCTCCTTGTGAGAAAATGCGCTTTTCTAAACTACAATCGCAGCACGCCGGTCTTGTATTCCGGGATGTCGGGATTGTGCTGCGCCATCTCCAGTCCCCAGATCAATGTGTTCCGCGTTTCGCGCGGGTCGATCACGCCGTCGACGACCAGGCGCGCGGCTGAGAAGTACGGCGACATCTCGTATTCGTACTTTTTCACCAGCTTCTCGCGAAAGGCTTTTTTCTCGTCATCACTCAGGTCTTTCTTGGTCAACAAAACGGTATCGGCCGCGATGCCGCCATCCATCACCGCGAGGCGGGCCGTGGGCCACGAAAAGATCAGCCGCGGATCGTAGGCTTTGCCACACATCGCGTAGTTTCCCGCACCGAAACTGTTGCGCACCACGATGGAGAATTTCGGTACCACCGAGTTGGCCTGCACGTTGACCATTTCCGCGCCGTCTTTGATGATCCCGTTGTTTTCCGCCATCTTGCCCACCATGAAGCCGGTGACGTCGTGCAAGAAAACCAGCGGAATCAGCCGTTCGTTGCACAGCATGATGAAGTGCGACGCCTTGTTGGCAGAGTCGCTGTAGATGACGTTTCCGATCTGCACCTGCGGCGGTTGGGGGTTGCCGTGAATGTCGGGCGGCATCTGACGGTAGACGGTTTTGCCCTCGTTTGCCACGATCCCCACCGCGAAGCCGCCGATGCGCGCGAAACAGGTGACGATGGTCGGCCCGAAGTGCGGCTTGAACTCTTCGAATTGGCTCTCATCCACGATGCGCGCGATGATCTCGCGCATCTCGTAGGTCCCGGTGGGCGTGTCGGGGAGAATGCCCAGCAGTTCGTCGGGGTCGTAGGCCGGGTCGCGCGACGCGATGCGGTCGAATCCGGCCACCGGACGCTGCCCGATTGCCGCGACCTGCTCGCGGATCCATTGCAACGCGCTATCCTCGTCGTCAAACTGGTAGTCGGCCACACCGCTGATCCGGTTGTGCATGCTGGCCCCGCCGAGGGTCTCCATATCCACCACCTGACCCAGGGCTGACTGGACCAGAAAAGGCCCGGCCAGAAACATGCTGGAGTGGTTGGTGACCATCGCCAAATCGCTGCTCATGCCGGGCAGATAGGCGCCCCCGGCCACACAGAACCCGAAGACGCAGGAGATCTGTGGGATGCCCATGGCGGCCATCTTGGCGTTGTTGCGGAAAATCCGGCCAAAATGCAGCTTGTCGGGAAAAATCTCCGCCTGCCGCTCCAGATTGACGCCCGCGGAATCCACCATGTAAATAATGGGCAAGCGGTTCTCCATGGCGATCTCCTGCGCGCGCAGGTTCTTTTTGCAGGTGGTCTCCACCCATGCGCCGGACTTCACCAGCGGGTCGTTGGCCATGATCACGACCTTGCGACCCGAGACCGTGGCCACCACGACCACGCTGCCTCCAGAGGGATAGCCGCCCGGGATGTCCTGGTACATGTCGTCGGCCGCCAGCGCACCGATCTCCAGCACGTCCGTCCCCGGATCGATGACCCGCCGGACTTTTTCGCGAACCGGATACTTCCCGCGCTTCCTGAGTTTCTCCACCGCCCGGGGATCTTTTTCTTTGACCTTCTTTAGCTTGAGGTTGAGCTCACTGAGGTGGGTGAGCATGAAGCTGCGACGGCGTTTGTATTCATCGGACTTCTTATTGAGTTGGCTTTCGAATTTCTTCATAGATCTCCATTCTTTCCCACGGCTGTTGTTCAGCGCAAATCCTTGACCCGGAGTTGGATTCGCTTCCTTCCCTGCCACTCGTTTTCATCGATGACGTAGACCATCTCCACATTCTTTTCCCCTGATGAAATCCGATATTTCAGCTCGGCCAGATTGAAGCCGATGGCATCCATGACCACGCCATCCTGCCGTACTTTGAAGCGCAAATGGTTCTTGCCCACCACGGTGGGCGTCCCGACGATCTGAAGTCCGCCGCTCATAAAAACCGGCCGCATGTTCTGCGGACCGTACGGCGCCATACGCCGGAGCAATTTAAGCAGCGGCTCGTCGATTTCGCTGAGTCGAATCTGCGCGTCGATCCAGAGCTTGGGTTTGAGCATCTCCGGACTCAAGGTGGTGCTGGCTACTTCCGCGAGTTTTTCTCTGAGCTGCGGAATGTTGTCGGATTCGATAGTCAAGCCCGCCGCGTACTTGTGTCCGCCGAAGTTCACCATCAACTCTTCGCAATGCTTCAGCG
>CAYQOI010000106.1:0-9358 GCA_964419085.1 uncultured Cytophagia bacterium
GGGCGTGGCCTGAAGCGCAAATTTCTTCGGAATCAGGTAGTTCCGGGCAAAACCGTTTTTTACCTCCACCACATCGCCCACTTTACCCAGATTCTCATAGTCCTTTTGCAGAATCACTTTCATTACAGCTAACCCTTCAACCTTGTGTGCAAACCGTTTGCGTTTCTTTATGATGATTATTTTGAACTCTCAGCGACGTAGGGAATCAACGCGAGATGTCGAGCTCGCTTGATCGCCCTTTTAAGCATCCGCTGGTGACGCGCGCAATTTCCGGAAGTTCGTCTCGGGATGATTTTGCCCTGGTCGGTGGTAAAACGCAGCAGCTTTTTTTCATCCCGATAGTCGATGGTCATGACGCGATCCTCACAGAATCGACATATCTTGGTCTTTTTCAGCATGCAATCTTACTCCTTACTCCTTTGATGAATTGAATTGAATTTTGTAGTCGAAATCCAGCCCCGTGTCCTCGGTCTCGGCATCGCTGTCCACCATCTCCACACCATCCCCGCGCGACGTGCTCCGGAGGTCGATCTGGCTGAGCTCGTCCATCGCATCCTCGAAACTCATCTCCGCAGCCGTTTCCACGTGGCGCGGTTGCCGGTTTAGGAATTGGATGCGCCGGGCTTTGATTTCGACGACATTGTTGCTCATGCCTTCGCTATTTTTCCAACTGCGACTCTGCAATTCCCCTTCGATGAGAACCGCGGAGCCCTTTTTCAAAAATTGGTAACAGCTTTCGGCCAATTTGTACCAGGCCACCACGCCCACGAAACAGACGTTCTCTCGCCACTGGCCGGTGTTGTCTTTGAACTTGCGGTTGGCGGCGATAAAGAAATTCGCCACCGGCGTGCCGTTTGTGGTCTTTCGGAGCGTCGGATCACTGGTCAAATTGCCCGCGATCATCACGCTGTTGACATCTGGCATCTTCAGCTCTGGCATCGTTCACACCCTCCTGAATCCTATTCATTCGCAACGCGCAATTCACTCCTTCGCTTCGCCTTCTTCCACATCCGCCACCACTTTTTCTTTCTCATCAGCTTTGGGACTCGCCTCAACCGATTCCTTTGGCGTCTCAGCCGGAGACTCGGTGGACGGCGCATCCTGAGCCGTGGCCGCACTGGCCTTTTCTTTCAGCTCAGCCTCATCCGCTTCCGACAGGAGCGTCAAATATCGGAGAATCGACTCCTCAAGGCGATATTCTCGCTCCAACAACTTCGGCAGAGTGCTGGGACCTTTGAAAAAAATCTGAAAGTAGTTGCCGTACTGTTTGCGATTGATTTCGTACGCCAGTCGTTTTTTGCCCCACTCGTCGATGTACAAAATCTCGCCGCCGTTGTTGTGAATGAAATTTTTGATCTTGGTCAAAATATTTTGCATTTCCTCCGCTTTTTGCAGAGAATCGATCACAATAGTTGTCTCATACAGCCGCAATCTTCTTTTCACCTCCTTTACGTCGTTTCTTTATTCATCTTTCTGTTATTCAAAAACTATCTCCCCGTTTTACTTCTACCAAGCTCATTGAGCTAACCCGGATGATTCACAAATTGGGCATTTAGGGTCGATTACCGCGAGCCCGTCTGTCACCCGGGAGGAGTCTTGTCTGGTGTTTGAGTTCTCGTTTGCCAAAAAGATTTTTCCTGAATGACAGACAATTTGTGAATTATTCAGGCTAAATAAACAAGGGCGCCAACACCAGCGAGATCACCGCCATCAGCTTGATCAAGATGTTGATGGAGGGCCCGACGGTGTCCTTCAGCGGGTCGCCTACTGTATCCCCGATGACCGTAGCCTTGTGGGTATCTGACCCTTTGCCCCCAAAATTGCCTTCCTCGATGTATTTCTTGGCGTTGTCCATCGCGCCGCCCGAGTTGGCCATCTGGATGCCGAGCATCACCCCGGTAATCAGCGCGCCCACCAAAAGGCCGGCCAACGCATCCGGACCGAGAACCAGGCCCACAACCACCGGCGTAACGATGGCCAGCGACCCGGGCACCAACATGCCGTTTATCGCGCCGGTGGTGCTGATATCCACGCAGCGCGCCGAATCCGGCAGGACCTTGCCTTCCATCAATCCCGGAATCTCCTTAAACTGCCGGCGCACTTCCTCGATCATCTTAAACGCGGCTTTGCTCACCGCCTTAAACAACATCGAAGAAATCAAAAACGGAAACATTCCGCCGATGAGCAGTCCCGCCAGCACTCTGGGACTCTTGATGTCTGCAACCTCCACGTGCGCGGACTTCATGTATGCCACCAGCAGACCCAGCGCGGCAAATGCAGCCGACCCGATGGCAAAGCCCTTGCCGATGGCCGCGGTGGTGTTTCCCACCGCGTCGAGATTGTCGGTGATTTCCCGCACCGAGGGATCAAGCTCGGCCATCTCCGCGATGCCCCCGGCGTTATCCGCGATGGGCCCGTAGGAATCCACCGAAACGATCATGCCGGTTGTGGCCAGCATGCCAAAGGCCGCCATGGCGACGCCGTAGACGCCGGCAAAATGGTAGGAGGCCATCACCGCAAGCGCCAGCGCGATGACCGGAATCGCAGTGGAGGCCATCCCCACGGAAATTCCGCCGGTCACGGTAAGCGCGGGACCACTCTGCGACTCTTCGGCGAGCTTTCTCACCGGCTTGTACTTGCTCGAGGTAAAATACTCGCTGAAGAATCCCACCAAAACCCCGGAAACGACACCCGCAACCGTGGCATAAAACGGCCCCATTGTACCGTAACTCTGGCCATCTTCGACGAAGGAGACGCCAAACTTCCTGACGATGAAGTAGGTCGCCAGCGCAGTCAAGGTTGCGCTGATATATGTCCCGCCCATCAAAGAGCCCTGCGGATTGGAACGGCCGGCCACGCGCACATAGATCACGCCCACAATCGAGGAGAGGATCCCGGCACTGGCAATGTAGAAGGGCAGAAGCTGAAGGCTCCGGGTGGTTTCGGCCGCCGCGCCCATACCGATGAGCGCCGCGATGGCGAGGCTTGCGATAATGGATTCCACATAAGATTCCAGCAAGTCAGCACCCAGGCCGGCCACATCTCCCACGTTGTCCCCGACATTATCCGCGATCACTGCGGGATTACGCGGGTCGTCTTCGGGGATGCCTGCCTCCACTTTTCCCACCAGGTCCGCCCCCATGTCCGCCCCCTTGGTGAAGATGCCGCCGCCGCTTCGAGCAAAGAGGGCCACCAGACTGGCGCCCATGGCGTAGCCGTTGATGATGGTGGGATTTCCCTTAAAGATCAAAAACATCATCGAAAGGCCGAAAAGCGAAATGCCCACTACACTCATGCCCATCACCGCGCCGCCGGACACCGCGACGCTCAGCGCACCTCGGAGTCCGCCGGTGAGCGCACCCTGAGTGGTCCGCGCATTCGAGCGGGTCGCGATGCTCATGCCGATATAGCCGGCCAGCGCCGAGGCGAACGCGCCGCAGATAAACGCCACCGAAGTTCTCCAACTCAACTCCACATCCGAGAAAAAGGGCGCAACCGCGATCAGGAGAGCGATGACGAACACGAACGAGCCGATGTACATGTACTCCCGCCGCAAAAATGCCTTTGCGCCCGACTGTACCGCTTTGGAGATTTCAACCATCCGGCTGTTGCCCGGATCTTTTTTCATGATGTCGACGATCAGAAAAACCACAAAACCTAATGCCATTAAACTTGCCGCAATTGGGATGAGCAACGAATCCTCCTAATTTTGGTTAAAGATATTCATCGTCCTCTGAATGCCGTGTTCCACAAATGACCGGCATGCATCCGAAGCGTGGTCTATGAGTTCAGGTAGTCGTCGTTGTTCTTCAGGTTCGAAAGGTGAGAGCACAAACTCCACCGCATCCGACAATGTATCATTCCCGATGCCGATGCGCAACCGCGGAAATGCTGAGGAGGACAGAAAGTCGATAATGGAAGCCAGACCGTTGTGGCCGCCGTCGCTGCCTTTCGCCCTGATGCGAAGCCGGCCGAAAGGCAGATTGAAATCATCTAAGATGACGAGGAGTCTGTCAAGAGGAACAGCATATCTTTCCACCATCCTCAAAACTGCCAATCCACTCCGATTCATATAGGTCAATGGCTTAGCGAGAACCACGCTTCTTCCAGCGATGTTCCCTGTGCCTGAAATATACGTTGTAGACGTTTTCGCCAAGCGCACATCCTCTTGTTGCGCCAGATGGTCGATAACCATGAACCCGATGTTGTGACGGGTGTCGGCATACTCGCGGCCCGGGTTTCCTAACCCCACCAGCAAAAAACGCTCTTCCATTCAAGCAGGCGATATGCAAAGCCTGTCCGGCAAGCTACGATTCGGATTCGCCTGCCTCCTGTTTTTCCTGTCCTTCTTCGCCAACGACTTCCGGTTCTGCGCCTTCTTCTTCCAACTCCTCGGCGGCCACAGTCGGTTCCGCAACCACAGTAGGCGGCCGGATGACCACAATCGACTGCGAGGGTTCAGAGAGAATCTTCACTTTGTCGAGCTTCAGGTCCTCGACGCGAATCGCATCGCCGATCTCCAACTCGGTGACATCCACCTCGATATGCTCCGGAATGTCGAGGGGCAAACACTGGACGGTGATCTCGCGCAGGATGTGCTGCATGATTCCTCCACCATCCTTCACGCCGACCGCAGTCCCGACGACGTGAACAGGAACATCGACGGTCACCTCTTCGGTGAGCTTAATGCCCATGAAGTCCACATGCAGCGGGTGACCGTAGACGGGATCCCATTGCACCTCTCGAATGACGCACTTGGTCTTTTTCTTGCCATCAAAGTCGAGATCGATGATGCTCGCCTCTGAGTGGATAACGTTGCGTAGCTCCTTTTCATCTACTGCCACCGGAACAGAGTCCTGACCGTGAAAATAGAAAACACCCGGAATCTTGCCTTCCCGCCGGAGTTGCTTACTGATCTTTTTTCCGGTTGCCTCTCTTTTTTCAACACTCAAAACAAGCTCTGACATACGCCTCTCCAAAAATTAATCAAACAATGAGCTGATCGACTCTTCATTGTGAATTCTCTTGATCGCCTCTCCGAACAGTTTGGAAGCGGTGATCACTTCTATCTTGTCGATACGTTTCTGTTTTTCCAAAAAGACCGTGTCCGTAACCTTGATGCCCGTGATGGGCGCATCCGTCAAACGCTCGATGGCCGGCCCCGAGAGAATCGGATGCGTGCACGCGACGTAAATATCCTTCGCGCCATGGTCTTTTAGTGCGACTGCGGCGTTGCACAGCGTCCCGGCGGTGTCAACAATGTCATCGATAATCAAGATGTTTCTGTTTTCGACCTTGCCGATGATGTTGACGATTTCCGCATGATTGGGCCTGGGCCGCCTCTTGTCGATGATCGCCAGCGGGGCATGCAGCCGCTTGGCGTAAGCCCGCGCCAGCGTGATCCCCCCGATGTCGGGCGAAACGACCGTCAGGTCCGGAATATTCATGTCGCGAAAACAGTCGGAAAAGACGGTGGACGAATAGAGGTGGTCCACCGGAATATCGAAGAACCCCTGGATCTGGGGCGCGTGCAGATCCATAGTGAGGATCCGGTCTGCGCCTGCGGTGGTGATGAGATTGGCCATCAATTTTGCCGTGATGGAGACCCGGGGCTGATCCTTGCGGTCCTGCCGGGCGTAACCGAAATACGGGATCACCGCGGTGATCCGTTCAGCGGACGCCCTGCGCGCCGCGTCCAACATGATCAGCAACTCCAGGAGATTTTTCGCCGGCGCGTTGGTGGGCTGGATGATAAACACATCCGCGCCCCGGATGTTCTGGTCGTACTTGACCCAGATTTCGCCGTCGCTGAATTGCGTGATCTCCGCCTCGCCCACCGGCACCCCAACGTACTCGGCAATCTTTTCGGCTAGATCGCGATTGGCCGTTCCGGAAAAGATTATCGGATCAGGTAACATACCTCACCACTCTTACACACAGAAAATGACGGTAACCCGACGAGGAGCCCGCCATTTTGAACGATTAACCCGCATCTTGCTGGGGCGGAAGGATTCGAACCCTCGAATGCGGGGACCAAAACCCCGTGCCTTACCACTTGGCGACGCCCCAAACAACGACTGTTTTAGCTTTCAACTGCTGTATTCAAATTCTCGTTGATTTCCCCACCTTCCTGCTTTAGCGAATTGCGATATTCGCTCAAAACCATTTCCTCGAGGTAACTGCGAAACTCGTTTCGAATGGGATGCGCGATGTCGCGGTACGTCCCGTCAGGCATCTTCCTGCTCGGCATGCTGATGAAAAAGCCATTCGAACCCTTAATCACCTTCATCCCCCGAACCACAAAGACGTCATCAAATGTGACATTCACAAACGCCTTCAGTTTCTCCTCATTCCTCAGGCTGATGTTGATTTCGGTTATCTCCATGCCACCCTCCATAGAATGAATCAACACATCTTGAATGTGAGCACCATCCTAACTATCCATGCTCATTTGCTCAATCCCCCACCTCATCGGCCGGACAACAAAGGTCCGAAATTGGCTTGATACCCCTCGCTTTGCCTCTAACACCTCTTGCTCACGTCGAAAGATGCCGAAAACAGCCGAACCCGAGCCCGACAGTCCCGCGTAAAGCGCGGCTTGCGCGCGTAAATTCTCTTTGATTTCCGCCAGGATCGGGAACTTCGGAAAAACTACCTGCTCAAACTCGTTTTCGATTCCACCCAAGAAATCTACGTCGTTGAAATTTATACCTTTAAAATGTGGCAATGTAACATTTTTTTTCGTCATTGTCAAGTCTAAAGTGAACCGACCATAGGCCCACGCGGTGGACACCGAAATGCCGGGACAGACCAATAAAATCGGCAAATCCAACCGCCACTCCACTTGTTCCAAAATCTCCCCGCGCCCGCGTGCCAAAGCGGCCCCTCCTCGAATAAAAAACGGTACATCTGACCCCAATTCGGCGGCCAGCTCTTGTAGCCTTTCCGCTCCGTAATCGAGCCCCCAAAGCCGGTTCAGCGCGAGCAAAACGACCGCCGCGTTGCTGCTTCCCCCACCCAGTCCTGCGCCCGCCGGAATCTTCTTTTGCAACCGGATAACCGCACCACGACCTACCTGCGCCTCCCGCTGCAACAGCCTGGCCGCACGCACGCAGAGATTGTCGTCGCCCCCCGGAAGCGTCGGGTCTGAGCACAAGAGCTCGATTTCATCCGATTCGGAGTCGGAAATCACGATGTCGTCCTTGAGGCTCACCTGCAGGAGCAGCGTCTCGATCTCGTGAAAGCCGTCGTCGCGGCGGCCCTTGATCCAGAGGCCCAGGTTAATCTTGGCATAAGACGGGACGTGGAGCTCCATAACGCTCACCCGCTCCAGCACCGCTATCGCGCCGGCGGGGCAAAATGGCCCGCGGACACGGCATGACATCCCGCTTCAGTCCGAACCCGCAGGTGCCTACTCGTTGAAGTATTGCCTGAATTTCTCAAGCAGAATCTGCTTGTTTGCCTTTGAAATTTCACGACCCTGAATGGGAAAGCCGGGCAGGTCACGCGCCACTCGCCGCAACTGACGAACCGGCAGGTCCTTCACATCTGCCAGGCTCCGCACGGAGACAATTGCGGTCGAATCGGCCGTGGGAGATTCATCGAGCATGACCACGTCCAGGCTTTCATGCGGTCTCGGAATGACATGAGAGGAAAGCAATTCACCCACCCGTTCCGCTGCACGACACCCCGCGTCGACGGCGGATTTGACAGCAGCGACTTCACCTGTGACTTTAACTGTAACCAGCGCGGCAATGGTCGTTTCGGTGCCCACGAGTTCCACCTCGGCGGCCTTCACCATCGCGTCGGCCGCTTCAATGGCCCCGACCAGCCCTCTGGTCTCCACCAGGCCAAGCGCTTTTTCTTCCATGTTTTGAAACCGTTGTTAAGCGAATGGGGTCCCTCAGGTAGGGTAAAGAAATCAGCCTTCCCGTTTGGGCAGAATCATTTCCACGTCGACATGTGGTCTCGGGATGACGTGGACGGAGATCAGTTCCCCGACTTTTTCGGCTGCGGACGCCCCGGCGTCGGTCGCGGCTTTGACGGCACCTACATCCCCTCTGACCATCACCGTCACGTAGCCACCGCCAATCTTTTCTTTCCCGATCAACGTCACTTTTGCGGCCTTAACCATCGCATCAGCTGCTTCGATCGCGCCAACCAGACCGCGAGTCTCGATCATTCCTAAGGCATCTAAGCTCATAAAATGGGACTCCTTCCTATTGGGTTTGTTTGCAAAAGGGTTAAGGTGCTCGAAAAAGCGCTACAAAATAACAATTCTTTTCAATATTGTCAACAAGTTTTTGCCCATAACATCCTAAATATCTTTGGGTTCAAAATAGTTGCTTTTTTGCCGATCTTTGTCTAATTTGCCGCAATGGAACGAGTCTATTTCTTCTCGGACGTCCATCTCAGTGGACACCGCGGGGACGTCGAGGCCAGGAAAATCAATAACCTGCTCGCTTTCCTCGACTGGCTGAAAGACCGGGCGGATGTCCTCTACATCGTCGGCGACTTGTTCGATTTCTGGTTCGAGTACAAGAGCGCAATTCCGAAAACCAGCCTCCGCCTCCTGAGCCGGCTGTGCCAACTTTCGGAATCCGGGGTGACGATT
This sequence comes from uncultured Cytophagia bacterium, assembly GCA_964419085.1. Classification (GTDB taxonomy): domain Bacteria; phylum Zhuqueibacterota; class Zhuqueibacteria; order Oceanimicrobiales; family Oceanimicrobiaceae; genus CAYQOI01. Next base: position 8,615 of record CAYQOI010000106.1, read on the forward strand.
CGCTACTTCACCGGGAATCACGATCTGTGGCAAGACGGTTACCTGGCACATGAAGTCGGTCTGGAGCTCTACCGCGGGCCCAGCGCGGTACAGCACAACTCCTTGCGGCTCTTCATCGCCCATGGAGACGGCGTTCTACCTGGCGACTGGAAGGCAAAGGTCCGCGACGCGATTTTCAGAAACAGGCTGAATATCCGTCTGTACCGTTTTCTTCACCCTGATGTGGGCATCCCCCTGGCGAGCCTGGTGGCGCGCAAAAGCCGGGAAAATGAGGGGGATCCCCGTGAACAGCAGTACCGCGAGTACGCGAAAAGGAAACTGAACGAAGGGTTTGACGCCGTCATCCTCGGGCACACGCATCTTCCTGCGCTTGAAGAATTCGATTCAAAATACTACATCAATCTGGGAGACTGGATCACGCGCTTCACCTATCTGGAGCTGGAAGGAAAGCGCTTCCGGCTGGAATCGTGGTCCGGGACTTAGCATGCGCCAGAAACTTCTCGACCCGCCAAAAGTATAAAACCGCAAGCAGCTTTCACCAAAAAGATGACAGGCTAACGCGATGAAAAGACGGTTCAGATATTCGGAAAACAATTCTTTCCTGGGGTCCGTGGTCACTTTTTTTCGCACCAGGAGGCTCGCGGCGACGGTTCTGGTTTTCTTTCTCGTCCTGCTGGGCGGCCTGGTCTATCTCTACATTCTGAGCCGCGATCTCCCCTCCTTGCGGCAGCTCGAAGAATACAA
>CAYQOI010000107.1:0-9346 GCA_964419085.1 uncultured Cytophagia bacterium
GGCTTGTACACCAGCGCCACACGCGGGGAGAGTTGGAATTCGTCCTGAATGTTGTTGAAATCCGCGCGGCCGCCGAAGATGAAATCGAGTTGATCCGAGATTTTGGTGGCGGATTGAGCGTAGAAGCCTGGCTCCGAGATCAGGTCCCGGTCTTCGTTGCGGCCGTAGATGGTTCCACCGGTCTTCGGCGTGGTCCGGTCGTAGTCAAATCCGACCACGAGATTCTCCTTGCCCTGAGCAAAATTGAACTCGTACTGGGTTTGGATGTTGAAGAGCGTGGAATTGTCCACCAGAGGCGTTCCGGTGCCATACACGAAAGAATCGCCCACGTCGTTTCGGTTGAGGTAGGTCTGGGCGAAAAAGTTTCCGGAACGCAGCCGGGCCTGCACGTAGGTGTAACCGAAATTGTCCGCCTGAACCGTACCGATGCCGGTGAGGACGATGGCATCGAGCGAGGAGAAACCGCCGTTGATGCTCAACGTCGTCTTGTCGCTGAAACGGTACTCCAACTCCCCGTTGATGTTGAATTTCTTGTAGTCGTAATTGCGGGGGTTCAAAGGCTGGCCGGTGTTGGGATCTTTCGCATCGTTGGCGAGCTGCTGGGCATCCAGAGGGTCGTTGGGATTGAGCTCAAAATCGTCGGCACGGGTGAACTGCCCGGTGATCTTGTAGCCCACTCTATCGCTGACCACGCCCGCGTGGCGGAATTGGCCCGCGAAGGTGCTGCGTTCGCCCCCGCCCACCGAAACGGTCGTGCCGGGGAAGGCAAAGGGATCCTTGGTGAGGTAGTGGATCACGCCCGCATCCACGCCCGCACCGTACAGTGCGGAGCCGGGTCCGCGCACGATCTCCACGCGATCGAGATCGACGCTCATGTTGGGCATGATAGAATGCACATTGACTCCCAGCGAGGCCACTGCGGCCTGGCGGTAATCGGTGAGCACGTAGGCAGCGCCCGAGAAGGCGTTGTTGAATCCGCGCAGGACGATCTCCTTGCGGTCGACGCCGGTGCTCGCCATATCGATGCCGGTGACGTTGCGCAGCAGCGCAGAAGAAGACGGGGCCACTTCGGTTTGGATTTCCCGAGCTTCCAGAACCGTGATGGAAGCCGGCGCATCCAGGGTCTTTTCTTCCCGCCGTGACGCCGAAACCGCGATGGCATTGAATTCGATCCCCGTCACCCCGAGGGAGACCGCGATGTTCTTGGTTTCTCCTGCGGATACGGTGACATTATCCAGGACTTTGGTTTCGTAGCCGATGTAGGAGACGGTCACTTTGTAGGTGCCTGGCGGCAGGTTTCTCACCACAAACTGACCATCGGTTTTGGTCGCTGCGCCGGTTTCGATGTCTGACGAAACGACGACAACGTTGGCGCCGGGCAAAGCCTCGCCGCTTTCCGCGTCGGTTACCTTTCCCGTCAGCGTCGCTCTCTGCGCTTGCGCGGGATTGGCGAGACCAATCGCAAGAACCATCAGTAGCGGACCGACCAATTCGAACGTAGCAATGAGCCTCCTCATAATGGTCCCTCCCATGTTAAAAGGATCTGGTTAGAATGATTGAAAAGTTAGCCATCGCCCGCGAGTTTCTGAATTTAGCGACGGCGGATGAGCCGAGGAGTCGTACAAAATCGGCCTAAATTAAACCTTTTGCCCTAAAAAAGCAAGGGATTTTTACAATCCTGAAACAGATGCGAACAAAGATTACCTTGACAGTTGAAGAAAAGTTTTTATACTTAAGCTAAATGAAATTCCAAATTTGGGGGATCAGGACGATGTCCATCATGTGCGGACGTCTGCCCGGTCGCAAAACCTGGTGGGCGGGAGTGTGCGTAGGTTTGGGTGTCTGGTTGGCCGCCGTGGCCGGCCTGGCTCAGGACTCGGGCGAGATTTTCGGCGTGGTGCGCAGCGCAGGAACCGGACAGCCGCTCGAGAAGGTAAACGTCAGCATCAAGGGGACCACATTCGGCGCGGCCACCGACACCGTGGGGCGTTTTTTTATTCGGCATGTTCCGCCGGGCAAACACACCTTGAAGTTTTCTGCAATCGGTTTCATCAACCAGGAGTTGTCCGACGTGGAGGTCAAACCGGCCCAGACCACACGCGTGGATGTTTTCCTCCTGCAAGAGGTCATCGCATTGGAGGACGTCTTTGTGTACGGTGCATCCAAATACCCGGTACGCCTGCTCCACGCACCCGCGGCCGTAAGTACACTCAGCGACCAACAGATCAAAGAGCTCGCGCCGACGGGTCAGGTCCCCCGCCTGTTCGACGGGTTGGTGGGCGTGGACGTGGTCCAGAACGATATCAACGATTTCAATATCAACAGCCGCGGGTTTAACAGCTCGCTGAATCGCCGCATGCTGGTGTTGCTGGACAACCGGGAAACCTCCGGGACGTTCCTGGGCGCGCAGGAATGGAACGCGCTGAGCATTCCGGTGGGCGACATCGACCGCATCGAGCTGATCCGGGGGCCGGGCTCCGCGCTGTACGGCGCCAACGCGTTTTCCGGCGTGATCACCATGACCACGCCCGCGCCGAAGAATGTTCTGGGAACAAGAGTCTCGCTGGTGGGCGGAGAACTAAACACGATTCGCGGTGACCTGCGCCACGCGGGCCAACGGGACCGCTGGAGCTACAAGTTCAATTTCGGCGCGATCCGGTACGGCACCTGGAGCAAGTCGCGCAATATCCCCCAGGATGAGTTAGATAGACGAGAGTACCCCGGCCTGTCGCCGGAGTTGGTCCCCCTGGACGATGCAGATCTCACTGCGGCCTACGGCTCCGGCCGCGTCGACTACGACCTGTTCCACGGCCGTACCCTCGTGTTCGAGGGCGGCATCACCGAGGCGCAAGACCAGGTGTTCATCACCGGCCTGGGACGGGTGCAGGTGGATGATGTCATCCGGCCGTGGTTGCGGGCCAATTACACCTCCGAGCGTTTCTTTTCGCAGGTGGACTACAACGGCCGCAAAACCCTCAACGGCCAGCAACTGGCGCTGAACTCCGCGACCACGTTCAAGGAGAATTCTTACGACATCAATCTTCAATTCCACCACCAGATAGTGAGTCAAAGCGGACGAGCCCACCTCATCTGGGGAGCGTCCCAGAGATTCCAGCACGTGGACACCGGGCTGACCTTGACGCCGAGGACGTACGACGAGAACCAAACCGGTGTGTTTGCCCAACTTGAGATGAGCGTTTCGGATAAACTCGATGTGATCGCGGCCGGTCGCTACGACCGCAGCACGCTACACCCGTCGCAGTTTTCGCCCAAGGTGGCGCTGGTCTATTCGCTCGATCCCGCGCACTCCATCCGCTTGACCTTCAACCGGGCGTTTCAGACGCCCAACTATTCCGAGTTCTTTCTGCGCGCACCGGCGGGCCTCCCCGTCGACCTCGCACCGCTGGAAGAACGGCTGGAAACGGAGTTGGCCCTGGAGCGAGGCGTACCGCGGGATTCGGTTGACTTGCCCCTGAACTTCGGGTTGACCCCGATGCTGGCGCTGGGCAACCGCGACCTGGACGTGGAGAAAATCTGGGGCTACGAACTGGGCTACAGAGGCGTGCACGGCGACAAGCTGTTTCTCAGCGCGAATATCTATTTCAATCGGCTCAGCGATTTTATCACCGATCTGTTACCACGGGTCAACCCGGCCTTTCCTGCGTACCAGGTACCCGGGCAAATCGACCCCGCTTTGCGTCCGCGTATCATTTCCGCACTCCAGGAAACGCTGGGACCCAACTTTCCTCTGCTTTCCACGTTGCCTGACGGCAGCCTGGCGATGGTGGTCTCCTACGCCAACGCCGGCAGGGTCAACGAATGGGGCCTGGAGCTGGATCTGAGCTACTACCTCACCGACCAAATTATGGTCAACGGCAACTACACCTACTTCGACTACGATGTCAACGACCAGGCCACCGGAGATGTGTTGCTCCCCAACACCCCGCGGCACAAGTTCAACCTGGGGGTCTCCTATGCCGGTGCGAACGGCATCGACGCCAGCGTGCGAGTGCGGTTCGTAGACAGCTTCGATTGGGCTGCGGGGATTTTTCAGGGGAGGGTCCCCAGCTACGCCCTGGTGAACCTAGCGGGAGGGTACCGCGTAAAACCCGACTTCCGGGTTGGACTTGTGGTAAACAATCTGTTCGACAACAAACACTACGAGCTGTTCGGAGGGTCGGTGAACGGCCGCCGCGCGGTGGCTACCGCCACGGTGGATTTTTGAGCCTGAACGCTTTGCGAAACCCGGCTTCACCCGCGGTCAGGGCTGCCACCCTGGGTGGGCGAGAACAAGGCAGCGCGGTCACACGTGTGGATGCCAAGCGCTGCGCGTGCTGGTATGCAAATCGCGGGTTCGGGGACATGAGCAGGGTTGTCGTCACGGTTCATATTCCAGTCCTACGACCTTTTCGGCATACTCCTTCCGAAAGTACTTTTTGTAAAACCACAGGGCGACATTTACCAGGCTGATCAATACCGGCACCTCGACCAGCGGGCCGATCACTGTAGCAAAGGCGGTCGCTGAGTTTAACCCGAAAACCGCGATGGCAACCGCGATGGCCAGCTCAAAATCGTTGCTGGCCGCAGTGAAAGCAACTGTAGCGGCTTTTGGATAATCGGACCCCACCCGCCTTGCAAGATAAAAAGTAATGAAAAACATGGCGGCAAAGTAAAAAGCGTACGGAATCGCGACGCGAACCACATCGAGAGGCAGCTCCACAATCACCTCTCCTTTGAGCGAAAACATCACGAACACGGTGAACAACAGGGCGATGGGGGTCAAGGGCGAGATCCTGGAAACAAAGCGGCTGTGGTACCACTCTTTGTCTTTCACACTGATGAGGATGGAACGAGTAAGCAGGCCGCTGAAGAAAGGGATCCCGAGGTAGATGAGCACGGTTTTGGCGATCGCGCCCATGGAGACTTTTACGATGGCGCCGCTCAACCCGAACAACGGCGGCAGGAGGGTGATAAACACATACGCGTAGACCGAGTAGAAAAACACCTGAAACAAGGCATTGAAGGCCACAAGTCCGGCCGCATATTCTGAATCGCCTTTCGCTAAGTCATTCCACACCAAAACCATTGCAATGCAACGGGCCAGGCCCACCAAGATGACTCCGACCATCAATTCCGGCTTGTCGGGCAGGAAGATTATCGCCAGCACAAACATAATGAGCGGTCCCACAATCCAATTCTGAGCCAATGACAGGAACAGCAGCCGGAGATTGCGAAAAACCTTGGGCAACTCTTCATAGCGAACCTTTGCTAATGGCGGATACATCATCAGGATGAGTCCAATGGCGATGGGGATGTTGGTGGTGCCCGATTTGAATTGATCCCAGAAGCTGGCCATGGAAGGGACCAAAAAGCCCAACAACACCCCGGCAAACATGGTCAAGAAAATCCAGAGGGTCAAATAGCGATCGAAGAAAGAGAGCCTTTTCGATACTCTATCCATTGTTTCCTCCTTCCGTTGTGTCAATTCTTTTGGGCGGCATCTTTCAACCAGTGCGCGAGAGTGCTTTTCGTGGGGATCTTTCCGGAGCTGAGCAATTTGTTGTTCACGATTAATCCCGGTGTCAGCATCACACCCAGTTTGGCGAATTGGTTTATGTCGGTGACTTCTTCCACTTCACCCTCGATTTGATTTTCGGCAAGCACTTCTCGACATAACTCTTTCAGTTTTGCGCAATTCGGGCAACCCGTTCCGACAACTTTGATGTGCAGCATAGCCAACTCTCCTTACTGTTTTGTTTTCTATAAAATTGTGGGAAACTATTTCGAGCCTCATCATGGATCCGGCGGAATTCGGAGAGAATTTCTTCTTCTGCAGCGGTTGTCTCCGCCGGGTCATCAAATCCAGTGTGAACCAAAATGCTCTTCATCACTCGTTCTCGTTTAGAAGATTGAGCCGTAAGCGAAACCGCTGACAGTCGCCATGATAACCACCAGTGCCACATAGACCATTGTTTTTTGCGTGCCGATCACGCTGCGAATGACCAGCATGTTAGGCAAGGACAAAGCAGGCCCGGCTAACAGAAGCGCCAGCGCCGGTCCTTTTCCCATTCCATTGTTCAACAAACCCTGCAAAATGGGCACTTCCGTAAGCGTGGCAAAATACATAAACGCTCCCACCACCGAGGCAAACAAATTGGAAAAAAGGGAATTCCCACCGACCAAACCCGAAATCCATTCATTGGGAATGATGCCCTGACCGCTATTGGTCGACCCCAGGAAGAATCCGGCAATGAACACACCGGCCCCAAGGAGCGGCATGATCTGTTTGGTGAAATCCCAGGTAGAAGCCATCCATTGTTGCGGCTCTCCCGGGGAGATTGAAAGCAGAAGGCCCAATGCAAACACCGCGGTGGTAAATGGGATCAAGGGTTTTTGTGGAAACAAAACTGCCGTCACAACAACCGGTAGGCTTGCCCACAAAACATTCTGGACCTTGATTTGGATGACGTAGACAAGGGAAGAAGCCAACAAAATGCCGAACAGCGCTGTAAGCTGCCACTTTTTGGCATAAATAAAATGCCATACGCCGGAGGTGTGGGCCGGTGCTCCCCAGGTCGCAAAAATCAGGATCGCGACCAGAACAAAAAAGTGAAAGGCCGTTTTCCAGATGGGTCGCGTTTCTTCCGGTTCCGGCATCGCCAACTGCCCGAGGGCTTTTTCCTTTTCTTCTTTGCGGTAAATGAAGTGCATGGTTAGACCGATGACGACACTGAATAACACCGCCCCAACGAACCGTGCAATGCCCAGTTCCACTCCGAGAACTCGAGCAGTGAGGATGACGGCTAAGATATTAATTGCCGGTCCGGAATAGAGAAAAGCGATGGCGGGTCCCAGCCCCGCGCCCCGTTGGTAAATGCCAGAAAACAGCGGCAGCACGGTGCAGGAACAAACGGTTAGTATGCTTCCGGAAACGGAGGCCACCATATAGGAGAGCCATTTCTTGGCAGAGGCGCCAAAGTATTTGATGACTGCTGCCTGGCTGACGAATACGGCGATGACCCCGGCGATAAAAAAAGCAGGCACCAGACACAGCAACACGTGTTTTTGCGCATACCAGTTGACCAGGGCAAACGCTTCATGGATGGCTAGAACGAAGCGGGCATTGTGGACAGGCATGAAGTAAGCAAAGAGAAAAAATCCGAGGAGCCACAAGAAGGGTTTATATTCTTCGCGCCAGTTCATCACGGTACCACATATTTATATTTCGCCAAATAACGAATTAAATGAGCAAAAAAAATTATTGTGCACAAATCATATGACGGTCTATTGACTTTACCTTTTCGGCGTCCTTGCGAATCGTCTCGTCATCGGGTAGCCATTCATCGAGATGAAGGAGAATCTGGCTTGGGTGAGAACCATCGATGGAGGTGTTCAGCGAATAGTTTACCCATTTACCCTCTTTTTCATCGAGGATCAGACCTGCCTCTCGAAGCACGGAAAGGTGCCGGGAAACGGTTGAAGCGGCCAGTTGCAACACCTCGGTAATCTCACAAACACAGAGCGGGCGTATCTCCAGCATCTTCAAGATCCGAAGCCGATTGGCGTCAGACAACGCCTTGAATACTTTGAGTAAGCTTCTCATGAATCTCGCCTAGACATTTCGTCATTTGACGAAATATACTATTTTGCAAAATCAAACGCAAGACTTTTTTTGCAAATGGTAGCCAAACCTCAGTGATTCAAAGATTGCCCGTCGTTCTGGAGGAACCTCTTTTGCGCTTTCGCCAGGGACGGTTTTTTGCATTTGCAAAAGTCGCAGAAAATGTATACGTTGTTCCACTCACACCCACAGCATTCGACAGCAATAAAGTAGCCTTCGAAGATTCCGGGTACGATTTCCCGCGGCGCCTTGTCTTCGTTACGCACACCAAATAGAGTGAGGTCTTTCGATTAAGACTTTTGCCTAATCTAAGGAAAAACACTGATGAAAGAACTCGAGAATCAAATCATCGAAACGTGGGGCATCCACAACCGAATTATGCTCTTCGTGCTCGAACATCTTCCGAACGAGGCGCTGACTGCCACATTGAGCAAACGTGGCGGCCGCGATGTCGCCCGCCAACTGGCACACCTCCACATGGTCAGGGTCTGGCGATTAGAAGCGTTCAGCAAGAAGATAAAGGAACAGTTGCTCGTCTTTGAAAAAGGAGAGACTCCGGACAGGGAAAAGCTTCGGCAAGCTCTGACACAGTCGGGGGAAATAATGGAGAAGTACCTGCGGTATTGCCTCGCCAATGGAGGTGCCGTGTCCAACTTCAAGCGTGGCGTCGTGCCCATGCTCGGCTATTACATTTCTCATGAAGCACACCACTGCGGCTCTATTCTCCTGACCATAAAACAAAGCGGTTTCAAGCTTCCAGATGCGTTGAAGTGGCACATTTGGGAGTGGAATAAGCGTTAATCCTTGCCGGTATTTGACAGATGTTCCCGGCATGAAAAATAACAGTCCAGGAAAATCGCGAATCTAAACGAAAGAATAGAGGAGAGCCAAGTCATGGATACACGGTCAATCGTCAGAGAAATAGTCCTTCCTGCCTCACCTGAGCGCATATTTTCACTCCTGATACGACCAAGCGCGATTCGGGAATGGTGGCAGGCAAGCCAGGCAATCGTTCTCCCTGCTCGGGGAGGCTTTTGGGCTGCAGCGTGGGGCGAGGATGAAGATGAGCCGGATTACGTTGCTGCGGCGACCCTGCATGTCTTCGACCCACCCCGGCGATTGGTTCTGTCTGACTATCGGTACCATGCCAAAACCGGGCCTTTGCCATTTGAGGCCGATTTCACCACCGAGTTTAGGATCGAAGAACAGGGTCACGAATCGAAGCTGATCGTCACGCAGAATGGCTTTCCCACGGAAGCCACCGCGGACGAGTACTATCGAGGCTGTGAACAGGGATGGGAGGTAACGTTGAAAGGGATTTTGGCTTATCTCGAATCCGCGAAAGAGAAATCATGACGAAGAGCGACCGGTTACGATCTATTGTCATCCGAAACAGCCCGAGACCATGGTTTAACATTTTGGCCTCACTGGCGTCGGCGATGAGAGGGGGCACCCGGTCTTCAGCATCATCCGGCGGTTTCTCCGGTTTGGTGATTTCAGTCGCCCACTTGAGAGGTGGCTGTGGGCTCATTAGAGAATTCTTAGGAACGCGCGAACCGGCTGAATTCACCTTCTAAACGTTGCCACCCATGACACGATAATTGGCGGAGAACTCATAGTGAAAACACCTTCCACGTTTTTGATATTCCTTGGGAGCCTCGCGGTGTGCGGCTGCCAAACCCCGACCCCGAGTCATCCCGGCATCCGGGAATCCATTACCGATTC
>CAYQOI010000108.1:0-9330 GCA_964419085.1 uncultured Cytophagia bacterium
CTGCTGTGGCTGTTTCGCCGGGTGGCCATCGTGGGCAGCCTGACGATCTTGCTGCTGGTTGCGGGCCTGGTCCTTTCCGGCAAAGAGGTGTCGTTCGATTCCCTGATGGGCATGCCGCAGCTCACACTCGACGATACGCTGCAATTGCAAAACCCAATCCTGGAGGAGGCACAATGACCCCCAGAGGAAAATCGGGCCTGGTGATCTTGGGAACGTTGCTCATCGGCATCCTCATCGGCGCCCTGGGCAGCGGCGCGTTGCGCCAGACGCGGCGCCACAGATTTCACTCCATGCCACCCGATATGCGCTTCCTGCATTTTGTCAAACGAGTCGTCCAACCGACGCCTGAACAAGAGAAGGCGTTCGATGCCATCATCCAGAGACGCTCCCGTCAGATCGCCGAAATCAACGAACAGCACGAAACGCAGATCCTGGCCATCTTCGATTCCCTGCGCACCGAACTCTCCTCTCTGCTCACCGACGAGCAACGCGTGCGGCTGGAGGAACGCCTGAAACAGGGCATTTCCCAGCGGATAAAGACAAAAGTGCAAGAGCTCACCCGGGAATTGAGCCTGACAGAGGTGCAACAAGAGAAAATCGAGGCGATCTTTAAGCAGAGGATGCCAGGCCGGGAAATCGGGAGACCTCCCTCCCCAGGCGGCCCCCCGGATTTCAGAGAACACATGAGAACACAATGGGAAAAGATTCACGCGGAAATCGAGGCCGTTTTGACGCCGGAGCAGCGTGAGAAGTACCAGGACCTGAAACATCGGCACCGCTTCCTCTTTGGACCAGAATCCGGGCCCCATTTTCATCGAGGACTCAGAGAGCCGGGCGACACGAAAGCGCACCCAAAGCCGGGGGACAGGCCATGAAGAGGGCGGTGATCATCGCCTCGTCCCTGCTGGTACTTTTGGTCGCGGTGTGGTATTTCGCAGCCAAGAGCAAGGCGGACACCGGCCGGAAGTTCGAATTTGCCGAAATCACCAGAGGAGATGTGGAAAACATCGTCTCCAGCACCGGCACCCTGGAGGCCGTGGGAACCGTCGAGGTGGGCACGCAGGTCTCCGGCATCGTCGCGCGTGTGTTGGTGGACTTCAACGACCCGGTGCGCAAGGGCCAGCTTCTGGCTATGCTGGACACGACCCTGCTTGCTGTCTCCATCAAAGATGCGGAGGCCGGGTTGCTCAAAGCAAAAGCGCAGTACCGGCAGGCGCAAAACAACCACCGTCGCACCAAGGAGATGTTCGCGAAGAAGCTGGTTTCGGAGCTGGAGTACAGCAACTCCGAGACCAACGTCCAGGCCGCGTTTGCGGCCGTGCAATCGGCTGAAGCCGCACTCAAGCGCGCAAAAGCCAATTTGAACTACGCGTTTATCCGTTCCCCCATCGACGGCAAGGTGGTTTTTCGCAACGTGGAGCGGGGACAGACCGTGGCCGCGAGTCTCTCGGCGCCCACGCTCTTCGTCATCGCTGAGAACCTGTCGCAAATGGAAATCCACGCGCAGGTGGACGAAAGCGACATCGGGCAGATCGAGGAAGGCCAGTCGGTGCGTTTCGAAGTGCCGGCCTATCCGGAAAAGACCTTCACCGGAAAGGTGCGCCAGATCCGTCTCCAGCCCGATGTGATTCAGAATGTGGTCAATTACACCGTGGTCATCGATGCCCGGAATGACGAGGGCCTGCTGCTTCCCGGTATGACCGCAACGGTGGATTTTATCGTGGCGCAACGCCAGGATGTCCTGCTGGTGCCCAACGCGGCGCTGCGATTCCAACCGCCGGAGGAGATGTTGCAGGAGTTCCGCAAGCGCATGCAGAAGCGGTTCGCGAGCCGGGGGGATTCCTCTCGTGCCGCGCGGCGGCAGGGCTTCTTTCGACGCGGCAACTTCCGCGGCGGAGACGGATTCGGCGCCGCCCAACGGGGGCTGGCAAAACAGTTCGGCCGCGTCTGGACTTTGGATGAAGACGGCCACCTGGCGATGGTGCCTCTCCGAATCGGCGTCACCGACGGCAAGATGACCGAAATCGTGCGCAGTCGCGGCTTAGAAGAAGGCCAGCGGGTGATCACCGGGTTGGTGACTTCCACTCAGCAGAGCAAAAAACGGACGAACCCTCGTTCCTTCCGCCGCTTCTCACGCCGGCCTTTCTGAAGGCGCGTCCCAAATCCCATGACGCCGGTCATCGAGACAAAACAGCTCGCCAAGACATTCAAAATGGGTGACCTCGCGGTGCACGCACTGCGCGGCATCGACCTGACCGTCTACCCCGGCGAAATGGTCGCGATCATGGGGTCCTCCGGTTCGGGCAAATCCACCTTGATGAATCTCATCGGCTGTCTCGACCAACCCACCTCCGGCGAGTACTACCTCGACGGTCGCCTGGTCAGCGCTCTGACGCCAAACGAGTACGCCGACATCCGCAACCAGAAAATCGGTTTTGTGTTTCAAGGATTCAACCTCCTTCCGAGAACCACCGCGCTCGAGAATGTCGAATTGCCGCTCCTCTACGACCGCAGCCGGCGTATCAAAGACCCGAAAAGGGCTGCAACCGAGGCGTTGGAACGGGTGGGGCTCGGCGACCGCCTGCACCATGAACCCAACCAGCTCTCCGGCGGACAGCAACAGCGCGTGGCCATCGCCCGGGCGCTGGTGAACCAACCCGCGATCATTCTGGCCGACGAGCCCACCGGCAACCTCGACAGCCGCACCTCTGTGGACGTGTTTTCGGTGTTTCAAGAGCTCAATGACCAGGGGATCACACTGCTCATCGTCACGCACGAGGCGGACATCGCGCAGTACGCCAAGCGGATCGTGCGCATTCGGGACGGGCTGGTCCTCAGCGACGAACCGGTCAAAAGACGCAGGCGGGCCAGGGAAGACCTGGAAACCCTGAAAGAGGAAGTCGGAGTTTAGGCGAACATGTTCCAGATAAAAAATCTGCTCAAGGCCGCGCTGAAGAGCATTTTGAAGAATCGTCTGCGCAGCCTGCTTACCTCGCTGGGCATCATCATCGGGGTGAGCGCGGTCATCGTGATGGTGGCCATCGGCCAGGGGTCACAAGCCCAGATCGAAGAGCAGATCAACGCGCTGGGCACGAACCTGCTCATCGTCTTCCCCGGCGCCAGCCGCTTCGGCGGGGTCAGTCGCGGCGCGGGGAGCTTCAACCGGCTGACGCTGGAAGACGTGGACAAACTGCGTCGCGAAAGCACGCTGCTCACCGCCATCTCCCCCATCGTGTTTTCAGGCGGCCAGATCGTCGGGGGCGGGAACAATTGGAGCACGTCCGTTTTCGGCGTTACACCGGAGTACTTTCAGATCCGTAACTGGCAGATGGAGTACGGGGAGGCGTTCACCGAACGAGACGTCCGCAGCCGCAAAAAGGTCGCGGTTTTGGGCAAAACCGTGGCCGAAGAGCTGTTCCCAGGGCAGAATCCCGTGGGCGAAAGAATCCGAATCCGCAAGACGCCGTTTACGGTCATCGGTGTCCTGAAGGCGAAAGGCCAAAGCGCGATGGGCCAGGACCAGGACGACATCGTCATCGCGCCAGCGACCACGGTGCTGTACCGCCTCAAGGGCGGCAAATACATCAACATGATCAACGCCAGCGCGCGTTCTGTCGAGGTCCTGGAGCGCGCGCAGGAGGAGCTCCGCTCCATTCTGCGCGAGGCGCACCACATCGATTACGGCGAGGACGACGACTTCACCATCCGTACGCAGGCCGAAATCACCGAAGCCGCGTCCGAGACCTCCAGAGTCATGACCCTGCTCCTGGGCTCCATCGCGGCGGTATCGCTGCTGGTGGGGGGAATCGGCATCATGAACATCATGCTGGTTTCGGTGACCGAGCGCACCCGGGAGATCGGCATCCGCCTTTCCGTGGGCGCGCGCAGCAGCGACATCTTGACGCAATTCCTGTCGGAAGCCGTGGTTTTGAGTCTGACGGGAGGCGTCATCGGCATTTTGCTCTCCTTCGCGATCTCCTTCTGCCTGAACCATTTCACCAGCATCTACACCCAGGTCAATCCGGGCATCGTGTTTCTGGCCTTCTCGTTCTCGGGCGCGGTGGGCGTGTTCTTTGGCTTCTACCCCGCGCGCAAGGCGGCCACGCTCAACCCCATCGACGCGCTGCGCTACGAATAGCCTGACTTGCGCGGCTGCGGCCGCGGGGCGGGAATGAAACGCACCATCCGATTGTCTAATGCGCAGAAACAGGAAACAACCATGGCGCAACTTGTAAACCTGAGAAGCAAAAAAGAAAGGAGCGTCGAAATGCGTCTGCCCAACAAAATCTCGAGCAGCCTCCTGATGTTGGCGCTGGCCATCCCATTCGGTCTTCCCACCTCGAGTCCTGCGCAGCCCCGGGCGAGGATGTTCCCGGATTCCACACGCATCAACGCGATGGTGGACACCCTGGCAGCCAGGCTCGCGCTTTCCGATTCGGTCAAGAGCAAAGTCCGGGAAATCTACTTCGCGTCGTTTGAAAATATGCGCAAGGAGATGCAGAAAAACCGCGGAGACTTTCGCGCCATGCGGAAGACCCGGAAAAAAATCCTCGACGAGCGGGACGAGAAAATCAAGGCGCTTCTCACCGATGAGCAGAAAAAGAAGTACGACAAGCTTCTGGAGGCGGAACGCCAGCGCATGCGCGAGCGCATGAGCAGAAGGAGAAGGGGGAGAAGATTCTAGACCACACATTTAATCATGGTGACCTGAAACCCAAAAGCGAGGTGAGTTGACATGAAAAGGCTAATTCCACTCTTCGCAGCCCTGGCCCTCAGTGCCTTCATCGGGTGCGCAAACCAGAGAAGCCTGGACCCGGTCTCGGCGCAGTCCACCACCCTGGACAAAGACGGCTTCGACGCGCAGACCGAAACGGTGCAAGGCTTTCCGGGAGGCGACCCCGCGCTCTTCCAGGTTCTCAACCTGACAGAGGAACAGAAGACCCAGCTCAAGGAAATCGTCGCCGCCCACCACAAAGAGATGGAAGCCTGGCGTGCCGCGCATGCCGGAGACCTCTCCCGCGAAGATATACGCGCCCACCGCCAGGAGATGCGCGACGCACTGCGGCAGAAAATCGACGCCATTTTGACCCCGGAACAGCGGGCGAAAGCGGCTGAGATCCGGGAACAACTCCAGCGCGGGGAAGTGCCGGAAGAACTGGTGGATGCCCGCATCGCAAAACTCAGCGAAAAGCTCCATCTCACCGAGGACCAGATAGCGCAGCTCAAGGCACTGGGGTTCGGAACGGCGCTGCCACCCGGCATGCCGCACCACGGGGCAGACCGGACACAACGCCGCGAGCGCAGAGAAGAGATGCGAGCGAAGGAACAGCAGCTCATGAACATCCTGACCCCGGAGCAGCAATCCCTCTACGCGCAGATGAAAGCCGAGCACCGCGACAAGATGGCCGAGCGCATGCAAGAAAGGAGCGCGCGCCGCATCCAACATCGGGTCGCGGCTCTCAGCAAAGCCCTGGACCTCAGCGCGAGTCAACAGGCGCAACTTACGGAGATTCTGGAAAAGGCACACGAGCAGCTGCGCCAGAAGATGAAAGCTGAACGGCCCCGTGATCGCGAAGCGTTCCGCAAGCTGCTGCGTGAGAATCTGAAGGAGGTGGACAAACAGATCCAGGAGATTCTTACAGAAGAACAACGCACGAAATACGCGGAACTCAAAGCCAAACGACACGGTAAAACCAAAGCGTTCTAACAAACACTCAAAAACGGGTGGAGAAAGACCTGCCTCCCTCCCTTTCTCCACCCAAGAGTTTTAAGTCTTTACACCTTGTGATTCGCTTGCATCTTATCGCAAGGTTCAGTACTTTTACACAACACGTTTGCGTACGGAACACCAAAGGAGCATCATGAATCGAAGAAAACTGCGCTTGCTGGCCGGTGCGGCTGCCGTGGTCATCGCGACGGTCGGTCTATTCTTTTACAAAAACGGCGACGTCGACGAAGCTAAGGGCGACGCACCAAGATACAAAGAGATCGAGGTCACCCGAGGTAACTTTCGCATCACGGTCTCGGCCAGCGGCACGGTCAAACCCATCGACCGCGTGGAGATTAAATCCAAGGCCAGCGGTCGCATCGAAGAACTGCCCATCGAAGTGGGTGACTTTGTGCACAAGGGCGACCTCATCGCGCGGCTGGACCAGAAAGATGAGCGGGCCGAATACGAGCAAGCGAAAGCGAACCTGGACATCGCACAGGCCGAGCTCAAACAAGCGCAGCACCAGTTCGAAAGACGACACAAGCTCTTCCAAAAGGGCCTGATCTCCGAAGAAGAGCGCGATCAGATCGAGCTCACCTTGGCTACGGCCAAAGGAAAGCTGGTGCAGGCGCAGACCACATTGGACCGCGCTAAGGAGCGGCTGGCCGAAGCCGTTGTGCGTGCGCCCATCGATGGGATCATCCTGCAAAAATACGTGGAAGAAGGTCAGATCATCGCATCGGGCGTCAGCAACGTGGGGGGCGGCACGCCCATCGTGGACATCGCGGACATGCGCAACGTCTATGTGGAGGCCGGAATCGATGAAATCGACATCGGCAAGGTTCGTCCCGGCCAGATCGCCATCGTGCGGGCGGACGCGTACCCGCAGTTGCGCTTCCGGGGACGAATTGTGCGCATCGCGCCCGAAGCGAAAATCGAACAGAATGTGACGCTCTTCGACGTCGTCATCGAGGTGGAAAACAAAGAAGGCAAGCTGAAGTCCGGAATGAATGCCAACGTCGACATCACCATCGTAAATAAAGATAATGTGCTGATGGCGCCCGCCATCGCGTTGAAAATGCCCCAGAGCCGGAGGGCAAAGCCGAACGAGCGAATGGTCCTGGTCAAAAACGGCAACGAGTTTGTGCCCCGCAAGATCGAGATCGGACAATCCAACTTCAGGCAAACGGAAGTGCTCGCCGGGCTCAAAGAGGGCGACATTGTCGGCGTGCCCATGAACTCCCGACTGAAGGCGGCCAACGAGCGTCTGGAACGCATGATCCGCAGCAGTCGCAGTTTCGGGACAAACAACAACTCTTCCAGAACAAGAAATCGGTAAGCCAATTTTTCGGGAGTGCTCAGATGCTCATCTTTGAAAACTTTCTGGTGGCGCTGCAAAACCTGCGGGCGAATCCCATGCGCTCTGTTCTGACGCTTATCGGGATCGCGGTGGGCATCGGTGCGGTTTTGTATGTGGTCGTGCTGGGCGAGATCACCCAGCGCCGGATCAAGGAGCGCATGGAGGCGCTGGGTACCAACGTTTTGAACATCCGGCCAGGCTTCTCCAGGATGCACGGGGTGCGCACCGGCGCCAATGTCGTGAGCCTGAAATGGTCCGACGCCAAAGAAATCCAGGACTACTCCAATGTGATCGTGAAGACCGTCCCCAGCTACTCCTCATCGGTGGTGGCGGAGTACCGGGACAAGAACTGGAACACGCGCGTCACCGGCACCACGCCGGACGACGAAACGGTGAACAACGACAAGATTTCAGAAGGACGCTTCTTCACCGAAGCCGAACTCAATCAACGCGCCCGCGTCTGTATTTTGGGCGCGAACGTGCACAAAGAGTTGTTCGGCAGCGAATCTCCCATCGGCAAGTCCATTCTGCTCAACTCCAAGCGCTTCCAGGTCATCGGACTTCTGGAGGCCAAAGGGGAAAGCTGGTGGAACCCGGACGACCAGGTGCTCATCCCGCTCACCACGGCACAGGAACGGCTGTTCGGTGTGGACCACCTCTCCACCATCCTGGCGCAGATGCGCTCCTCAAGCGACTATGACGAGGCGCTGTTTGACATCGAAACCATCCTCAGGCGCAACCACCGGCTGCGGCCTGACCAGGAAAACGATTTTCGGGTGCGCAGGCAGGACTTCTTTCTCTCGACCATTCAGGAGACCAACCAGGAGATCGCCGATTTCATCATCATCATCGCGCTGGTTTCGCTCTTTGTGGGCGGGATCGGAATTGCGAACATCATGCTGGTCTCGGTGACCGAGCGCATCCGGGAAATCGGCGTGCGCCGGGCCATCGGCGCCAAGAAACTCTACATCATCCTGCAGTTCCTCACCGAAGCGGTTTTGCTGGGAATTGTGGGCGGGGTTCTTGGCATCCTGGGCGGGACGATCTTCAACGAGATGAGCATCGGCGGGGAGTTGATCCTGCCCTGGAGCTGGATCGCGTACAGCTTCATGATCTGCGGCGGAATCGGGATCATCGCCGGCCTCTATCCAGCCATCCGCGCGGCCAACGTCGACGTCATCGAGTCGCTGCGCTACGAGTAAAGTGACTACTCCTCCCTCACCCTGGCGATGAAGCCGGAAGTGGTGACGTAGATCTCGTACGTGTACTTCTCGGACGGGTAGGTGTAGACCGTATTTCCGTAGACCGCGCTGACAAACCGCAGCCGGTGTCCGTACTTGTACAACCAGCGCCATCGCGGATCGTCCTCCCGTTCCACCAGGCTGTAGACACTGGGGGTTTGGTTGACCTCATCGAGGTAGCTTTCGTAGCGTCCCCGCACGCGGGTCAGCTTGTACATGGTGTGCAGCCCGGCGAAGTTGAGCCAGTCATCCCACTTGAGAATGTTGCCCTCCAAAGCCCACTGGTCGCCGTTTAGAATGAAGGTTCGAGGCATGCCTCTCTTGCCGGCGTAAACAGGCGTCAGCTCCAGTTGCATGGACGCGCCGTCGTCGGAGAGCGGTACGCAGCGCACCTCGGCCACCAACTCCTCGCGGGTAAACGCGTGATAAGACTGAATGAACGCGGCCAAAAACAACACGGCCATCGAACCAGCGATCCACAGAAAGGTCAAGCCAAACCGGAACACATTTCGGGAAACGCTGACGTATCTGAGCTCCTTGCGAGCCAATCTGCGAGCGGTTCGAACCAATCCCCGAATCACCATCAGCAAGAGGGTCAAGACGGCCAGCGCTAACGAGATCGAAGCAAGAATGATGATAAAACTCGTTTCGAAGGGTAGGTCCAGCATGACAGTTCTCCCCTGTTAAAGCGTGATGCGCATGGTGGTCCCGGCACCGGGCCTGGACTCCTTGATGCTCAACTTGCCGCCGTGGTAGTCTTCGACGATGCGTTTTGCCAGGCTCAGGCCCAGACCCCATCCCCGCTTCTTGGTGCTGTAGCCGGGCTTGAAGACATCCTTCCTCTTTTTACTCTCGATTCCTCGACCGTTGTCGCTGATGTCGATGAAGACCCTGTGTTTCCCATTTTTCGACGCACCCAACGCGATGCGAATCTCGCCTTCATCCTTCTCCAGCGCGTCCAGGGCGTTTTTCATCAAGTTCTCGATCACCCACTCGAACAGCTCGCGGTTGAGCGGCAC
>CAYQOI010000109.1:0-9263 GCA_964419085.1 uncultured Cytophagia bacterium
ATCCTGAACCACGGCAGCAGCCCGGAGGCCGGCGTGCTTGATGGTTTCCAGCAACTCTTTCATTTCGCTGTTTTCCTCTACATCTAAAAGCATCAAGTCCGGGTAGGTCACCAGGCCTGTTAGGATGTTGTTCAGGTTGTGCGCCACGCCGCCGGCCAGACGCCCGAGCGCTTCCATTTTCTGCGCGCGGTGGAGCTTTTCTCGCAATTCGTCTTGTTGCTTTTCGGCGTGCTTACGGTCGGCGATTTCTTCCAATAGAATCTTCTTCTGCGTGGCGATGGTTTTGAAGGCTCGCGAGAAACGAAAGGAGAGCAAGAATGCCTGTGAGAAAATGAACACGAAGAGCCCCAAATGCACGAAGTGGCCGGTCTGAATGATCTCGTCTGCGTCCAGGATGTCGTTGACTACCGTGGCAAAAAGGAACAGAAAGCCGGCCAGGATGATCGCGCTGCCCTCGCGTTTCTTGACCATCGCCGAGATGAGAGCGGCGACGGCATAAACCATGACAAGCACCGTGAACAGTTGGTAGGGCACCATTGTCTGCGAAAAGACCCTGGTGGGGGTGAAGAGCACGGCAAGCGAAAAACCGCACGCGGTGGTCAGGGTGAGGAGCAGAGCGGACTTGTGGATGTCCCGAGGGAAGAGCCATTTCAAAAACAACCCGAAGACAGGAACGCTGAGATAGTACGACAGGTACTCGATCTTTTCGAAGATCTCCCAATTCAGTCCGGGAAAAAAGTAGAGCAGAAATCGTTCATCGGTGGTGAGGAGACGCAGCGCGATGAGCAGACAGAACACGCCGAAATAGATGAGCGAATGGTCTCGTTTGCGAAGTGCGAACAGGGCCAGGTGGTACAACCCCATGATGAGAATGCTGCCGAACAGGATGAGGTCGAAGGCCAGGCGCCGTTCCCGGAGCGCGTGGATCTGTTTTTGGGTGCCCAGGCGAATGACTTCCCACGCTCCCCCGCGGCGGTGGTGGAAGTTGGAGACCTGGAAGAGCAATTCCAGGCGATTTGACTTCGGGACAAAATCGACAATCTGCGGGAAGTACCTGGGCACGCTGGTCTCAGCCGTGCGCCCCGGGTGGCCCACAGTGAGCACTTTTTCGCCATTCAGAAAAACGGCGTAGGTTGTGCCCATATCGAGGAATTTGAGCGCCAGCGGGCGCGTCGTGTCGCCGAGGAGAACGGTCAGGCGGTAGGTGGCATAGCCCTGTCCCCCTATTTCGTGGCCGGCAACCTTGTAACCATTCCATGAGCCTTGCACCTGGATGAACCCGCTTTTGCGCGGAGCCGGGCGAACGGCGAAACTATCGGGGGTGAGGAGGTGCAGCCAATAGAATTCGTACTCGCCTTTGAGCGCGACGCTGCCGTCGCGGTTGAACTGCCAGTTTCGCAGGTCGAGCACCCCGTTGACGGCCACGGGCGCGCGGCGCGAGGCACGGCAGCCGGTGAAGGCTACGCCGGCGGTCAGAGACAAGAAGACGATGAGCAGCTTTCCCCGCATGGAAAAGGACCGGGCTTTACTGTGCCTCAGTTAGATCGAAGCTCGATCGTGATGGAATCGAAAACGCGAGTTCCCCGGATGCAGTTGACTGTTCTCTCGAGTAAAGGTGACAATGAATCGCTGGCAGAAATCCTGGGGCAAAATCTGTCAAATATCAGAACTGAGAGCGTAAAAAGCAAGAGAAAAGTCGGACCGTATGGCTTTGCGCAAATGTGCGGTTCATCCTGGTCGCCGACGATTTGCCGGTTTCGAGGTGGTCGCGTTCGGATATGTGGGCCTCTGTAAACGAAAGGTCGCTTCGGATCTCCACTGAAAGGCATTTCATCAAGTCTTGTAAAAACAAGTGATTTACGTGTATTTAAAGGAGGGCGCCTCGGGGACGGAAACTGGCTGTGGCATCGGCCGCCGTTGTGGGGCAGACCTGTCTCTGGGCGCACACATTCCTTGGCCTATCTCAGGCTTTGTTACGCAAATTTAATGGCTGCGCGGGCCGCAGAAAGCAGAGCCCCAGGCCTTCCGGTCAATCCTTTTCTTTATCTCTGTTCAAGTTCGCTTCTAGCGATGACGATACTTGTTACAATTCGTTTTCATATTTTTCAATTGTGTTAAGAGAAGGGATCGATATCATGACTATTTCAGGCTCAGACGGACACGCCGCCCATCTCAATCTCCAGCTCCAGGCCATCGACCCTTCGGCGCAAAGCCGAAACGGATTGCAAAGGCTGGCCTCACAACGGCCGGATGAGGCCGAAGGTTCCTCCGGCGCTGCAGCGAAGGCTGCTCACCGCGCCAGCACGAACCGGGTGGCCGGGTCGGAGGAGGCCCGGGAAGGCCGCTCCGCGAGGCTCGGCGATGAAGAGCGCAACGAGCCGCTCAATCATTCCGAGGCCCTGGAGCGCGAAAACGAGGGGGTCTTGCTCTTCAACCAGAATGGCGAGATTACCTCCACGACGCCCAATCCATCGGTGCTCGATCTGTTCGCTTGAGTCTGGTCTGCAATCGCCCCGATTCAATTCAGCTGTAGATGCAGATTTCGGGTACACAAGATGCTGCGGTTGCGATGGCGGCGATTCCGTCGCCGTCGCAACCCGCAGGTCCGGCGCTGCGCCGCGATAAGCTTACACCGGAACAGAAAAAACAAGTCGAGGCCCTGAAAAAGCGGGATGCGGAGGTCAGGCGTCACGAGCAGGCGCACAAGGCGGTTGCCGGGCCCTACGCTTTGGGTGGGCCGAAATTCAAGTATGTGACCGGTCCGGATGGCAAGCGCTATGCGGTGGAAGGGGAGGTGCAAGTGGATACGTCGAAGGTCCCCAACGACCCCGAGGCGACCATTCGCAAGGCGCAGATCGTCAAACGGGCCGCGCTTGCACCGGAGCATCCCTCCGCCCAGGACCGCCGTGTCGCGGCCGAAGCCAGCCGGATGGAATTGGAAGCGCGACGGGAGCTGGCCAAACAGCGGCAAGAAGATGCATCAGCGTTGTATGACCGGAGCGGTCAGGCTGTGGGCGGTCGTTCCGAACCCGGCGCGTTGGACCTGTTTGCCTGAGTAGTTGTTTGAACGAACACAGCCTTTTTCCCCGCAAGTTTTTAGCGGGAATTTCCTACTTGAAATCACCAGATGCCGGCTTAAAGACCGCCGGAATGACGGCTCCAAAGGAGTTTTCGTCCAAACACTAATTAAAAGAAACGCGTGCCAGTGCCCTTTCAGACCCCGGCACGCGCCGCAACTCCTGCGGTGGACCTGATTTAGCCCGCCGTCTCACATTTCGTCATTCAAGCTTTGTACAGCAGCGAGAACACCGCTCCGTACACCATCCAGCCGATCAGGGCAATTCCGCCCTGACACCAACTGAGGAAATAGGGGAATCCGTTGATCACCAGCGGACTGTAGAACTGGGCGAAGAACGCGATAAGGCCCACGAAAAAGCCGAAGGTGATGCCCCCTTTGACGCCCGCTCCCCAGGTGGTACGGCTCTTTGCAAACAGCATGGCCCCGGCGATTCCGATGGCGATGGCCACGACAAAGAACCAGACCGGATTGGCCTCCTGCTGGGTAAACGCACTGTACTTGCTGTAGGTGCTCCCCATAATTACGCCGTGCATGACGAAATTGTAGATACTCACCACGATGCCTCCCACAACACCCGCGATAACAGCCTTACTCCAATTCATGGTACTCCCTCCCATTTGATTAATAAAAATGAATTGATTTAGTGCTGCCTTAAGGGATTGTTGTTCCGGTGAGTAGAATTACCGGACAAAATAGCAAAAGTAAGTGGCGGAGTCAACAAAAATCTGGAGGTGCCTCTCGTGAGGATGCGCGCGTTTGAGGACAATTGTGACGCGCGTGAGATTTCTTGAATATTTGTCGCAGAAATCCCGTCTATTGAAAATAGGTTTTTAGGGAGAATGCCGGGTCTACTCGGCTGCGATTCTAAAATTCCTTGTATTTGGGTGGATTTTGGCTTATATAAAAGTCTACAACGTGTTTGGGCGAACGTTCACTCTGACTTTTCTGGAATCGCAAGAAACAGCCCTTCTCATACTGGAGCATCTTTTTTGCTGCTTGGCGCAAGATGCCATCGGTGAAAATTTGCTCCGAAATGCCTTTCAGGTCACATGACCTGATGCATCTATGCCGGAGGAATAGACGGGTTAGATGTCCATGGGAAACTTGAAGCGACGGCTGTCCGGGGTTCGACTGCATCCGAACGTTTACCGTTTGATCATCGGTGCGGCCGCGCTCTATCTGCTCTTTCTGCTGGTGGTCAATTTGGTTCGTTTCGCGCGCTCCACCACAGATGAAAATATTTTTCGCGATCCGCCGTCCCGCGTGTATGTGACCCGCGCCTTCCCGGTGCTGGAACGCCTCGGTCCGCGCGGGACCTCGCCCGACGAGCTGGTTCGCGACTCCGTCGATGTGGGGGACCTGTTGATTTCGTTGAACGGCGAGCGCGTGACCCCGGCCAGGATCGATTCGCTCCTCGGTACCTTTGCAGGAGCAGACACCGTGCGGCTGGATGTTTTTCGCACTCCCGAAGATCGCGTCTTGACCTTCCGGGCATTGCGTTCCGCGATTCCGACCGATTGTTTTCAGCCGTTGCCCAGTTCTGTCTATGTGATGGATGTTGCAGAAGGAGGCGTCTCTGACCTGGCGGGCATGAAAAAGGGGGACTTGATCCTTCGCATCAACGGAAAGACGTTCTCCAATGCGTTCGAGGCGGATGCCGTTTTGCGCAGTGGACAGAGCGGCGATACCGTGGCCTACGATATTCTGCGCCACGGTGAGCACATCACGTTGCCGGTAACGTTGGCGAGTTTTGGCATCCAATTCGCGTTTCTGGTGGTGTTCGTCACCGGTCTGGCCTATTGGGGCACGGGGACGTTTATCGCGTTGAGCCGGCCTGGCGCGGCGGGTGCCCGGCTGGTAGGGCTGGCTTTTATCTGCATGGGTTTCCTCATCGGGGACATGTTCCTGCAGCGTGGTTCACCGTCGGGCGGTTTTGAGACCTTGCGGGCGGCGACCAGAGCTCTGACACTGGTCCTGGCCTTGACCTTTTGGTTGCACGGCAAGTTCTATTTTCCTCTGAAGCGGCCCGAGCTTCTCGCTCAGCGGTGGGCCATTCACGCGCTTTATTTGTTCACCGGGGTCGCGTTGCTCTTGCTGGCGCTGGGGATTGCGGGCTACTTGTCCGGGACTGTGTGGTTCCAGGTCGTTTTCTTAGCCATGCTGCTGGGCATGATGGGGGTCACCTTCTGGGTTCACTGGCGTTTTCGCAAATACCGGTCGAGAGAGTATGCCAGAATTCGAAAGTTGCTGCGGGTCGCCGGGTTTTCTGCGGGCATCGGTGCGGCTGGAGTGGCCTGGTACCTCGTTGCCACCAAACAGTTTTTCCAGGTTGGGTACGTCGGGCTTCCTTTACTCTTCATCCCGCTTTCTCACCTTTACCTCATCGGCCGCTACCAGTTGCTGGACCTGCGGCTGAGAGTGCGCCGAAACATCCTGTATCTCGTGGTGACGTCCGTCTGGATCGTTGTCGGGATCGTGACGCTCGCGCGGATTCTCCTTTATTTGCCGACGATCTATTTCCAGTTGCCTAACCTGCGGTTCACGGGGACGTCGGTGGTGGCGTTGGAGACGCCACCCGATCCTGCGCAGCAAGAGTTTTTCGAAAAACTGGTTTTGATCGCGCTTTCGCTGGTGCTCACCTTCGTATTCGTGAAGATCATCAAACTGGGCCAGCGGGTCATCGACCGCAAGTTCTACCGCGCGCAGCACAACTACAACCGCGCGGCCAATGAACTGACGGAGGTGATGGCCACCCGACTGGAAATGAACGCGCTGGCGGAAGGGCTGGTCCAAAAGCTGGCGCTGTTTCTCCAGCTCAAACGTCTGGGGATTCTGATCTTCAAAGAAGAAAGAGAATGCTGCGGCCATGCCGGCGTCGGTTTCGGCGACCTGGATTGGGACGCGTTCTGCCGGCGAACCGGCCCGCAACTCGTCGCGGAGATGCAACGCTCGCGCAGCGAAACTCGCTTTGGTACCGATGTCCTGCCCGATCGTCTCAAACGGAGATTGGATGAAGTCGGCATCCGACAAATCATCCCCATCCGGTTTAAGAACAAGCTGGTGGGAAGCTTTGTCATCGGGGAAAAGCGGTCGGAATCGCCGCTGGACCTCGAGGATCTGACTTTTATGAGCTCTGTGTCGCGTCAGGTGGCGATCGCTTTGGAAAACGCCTTCTTGTACGAGGGACTGGCCGAACAGGAACGGCTGAAGCATGAGTTGGAGATCGCCCGGCGCATTCAGATGGCGTCTTTGCCGCAAAACACGCCTGAAGTTCCGGGACTGGATATTGCGGGCGTTTCCATTCCCGCACGGGAAGTGGGCGGGGATTACTTCGACTATCTCGACGGTGGGACTCCTGGCCTCACGGTCATCGTGGGCGATGTGAGCGGCAAGGGAACTTCCGCCGCGCTTTATATGTCAAAAATTCAGGGCATTCTGCGGTCGCTGTACCAGTTCGACCTCTCCCCACGCGAGCTGTTTATTCGCGCGAACCAGCTCTTGTTGCGCGACCTGGAGAAAAAGGCGTTCATCACTGCGATCGGGGCCAGTTTCAAAACCGGGCAAAACCGGGTCGTTCTGGCGCGTGCCGGGCATCTGCCGCTGTTTTGCTACCGGGTCGAGTCCGGGAAAGTGGAGCTCATTACGCCAAGGGGGATGGGATTGGGATTGGACAACGACCCCGTGTTTGCCGACGAACTGGAGGAGAAAACAGTGACCTACAGGCCGGACGACGTGTTCCTCTTCGTAACCGATGGGGTTACCGAGGCTCAGACGAAGGTGGGCGGTCTGTTCGGCGAAGACAAGCTCGCCAGAGTACTCGCCGAGGTCGCTCCTCTGTGCGCGGACGCCATCCGGGACCGCATTGTTTCGGAAGTCAAACAGTTTGTTTCTGATGCCCTCCCTTACGACGATCAGACGGTCGTGGTGGTTAAAGCGCGGGCTCTGTGAAGTTGTCGCAACATCCTGAAGGGACGGAAGAAAAGGCACGAATTGATCATTAACCCCGAGGCCGGTAAACCGCACGGTCAACATGTTCCAAATCTCCAAAAAGACGCTTTTGCCGTGCCTGTCCTTCACCGCTGGTTTGCTGCTGGCACATCCCTTCCCGGGTGGTGCGCAGACGGCGGCGTGGGATTCGGTGAACACCCCCGCGCAGTATTTGGCGCTGCTCGCCACGGCCGACCAGGCTCTGTTTCGCCGCGACTTCGAAATCCCGTTCTTGCTTCTCCTCGATGCGCAGCAGCGTCAGGACTACGATGGCCTGGCCTCGATGGAGCAGCGCAAGGAGTTCATCCGGTTTTACTGGCGCGAATCTGACCCTGACCCCTTGCTGCCGCAAAACGACTGGCTTGCCGAATTCATCAGACGGTTCAAATTCGTCAAGGCCCATTTTGCCACCGCCGCGTCGCCCTACTTCGATGACCGCGGCAAATACTACCTCAAATACGGCGAACCGCAGTTTCGCTTTGTGGATGAGGGCGGGCTCAAAGTAATGGATTACTTTACCTACCAAACCCTCCGGCGAACCTACCGTGTGCCGCCCAGTCAGAAGTACTCGGTTCCCCCCAACGAGAGCTGGGGTTACGAACAGGTGCGGAGGGAATTTGTGGTGCATTTCGTAGAGGAGGACTCCGCGTTTCGAGAAATCGGAAGCCTGGGCGATATTCTGCACAGCTCCTCGATGAAGGACAACATCTGGCACTGGCACGACCTGATGAAGCAGCGGGCCTCCATCTCGCCGCTGATGTTGGAGACTTTCCTCAAAAGCGAAGACGTGGTGGAGCAACTCGACCTTTCCACGCTGGGCGTAAAGTCCGTGCGGATCGACCAATCACATCCTCACGAGTTCGTTTCGCGGGAAAAACTATCCGAGGACTTGCACGAGGAGCGGGCAAAACAAGGCTTGCCCTCGTCCGCTTACCGGCCGGTGCACGCGGTGAACAAAATCGATTTTTCTGAAGATATCAGCCAGTTCCGGGGACCGGAAGGCCGGACGCGCATCGAGGTCACGCTGCGCAGCCCGCTGCACCAGTACCACCTCCAGGATCCGAAGGTCGATTCGATCAGAATTGAATACGCCGGCCTGTTGCGCGATGTGGGTTTGAAATCGGTGGCCCAGGCGCGCTCCACACTGGAGATTCCCCGTCAGCGGGTGAACCCGAACGCGTTTCCAGACGCCGTGGGCAATCTCGTCCTCCTGGCCCCACCCGCGGAAGACGAGGTGACGTTTCAGGTGAGAGACCAGGTGAAAGACCGGGTCGGTTTCTCCAAAAGGAATTTGGCGGTGCGCAGTTTTGCGGGGGACTCCCTCATGCTCAGCGATATTCGTCTATTCACCGAAGTGCGGAGCGCCGCGCAACGCCGTTTTCTCCCGACCCTCGAACGGCAGGGTCTGCAGGTTGCGCCCTACCCCTATGCCAACATCCGTAAGCAGGAGCCGGTTTACTGCTATTTTGAGATCTACAATCTCGACACGTTCGACACAGGGCACGATGTCACGATCAGTTTGAGCGTGTATCGCACCCGTGAGGCCGGGAATCTCGTACAAAAGCTCGCGGGCGTCTTTTCCCGGCCTGGGGAAGAGATTCTCAGCATCCAGAGCGTGCAGCCCGCCACGGAGGAAAGCGGCAGGCAACTCCTGGCCGTCGATCTCAGCAAGCTCGAGAACGGAGTCTACATTCTGGAGGTTGTGGTGGCGGATGCCGAGAACACCGGCATCCGGGTGGAGTCGCACAAAAAGATCGTGGTGGGCGATTAATCAGAATAGTTTAGAAATCACCTGTCATTCTGGAAGAATCTTGTTAGCAAACAAGGACTGAAACAGCAGACAAGACTCCTCCTGAGTGGCACGCGAATCTCGTAGGAATCGTCCGCAAAACCCAGTTGTGAATTATCCAGATTCATGAGTGTCCGGTTGAGTTTTGAAAATGAGCGTTTGCTCATGCCCCCCCTTAATAAGGCTGTCCCAAAACACTAGCGCGACGGCGTCTCGCCGAGCACGCTTGAACGGATTCCTTGCTCGGATATCCTCGGCGGGGACGCCTTCGGTGCGGTCGTTTCGACTCCGCTCAACGACCGCCACTCTCCCGCTCCCGATGCCGCTCCCGATGCCTGAGCGAAGTCGAAGGAAGCGGAGTCGAAGGGAGCGAAGCCGAAGGAAGCGGAGTCGAAGGGAGCGGAGCCG
>CAYQOI010000110.1:0-9246 GCA_964419085.1 uncultured Cytophagia bacterium
GTCAACCGTTATTATACAAATTAGAAGTACAAGTTCTAATTTGCCTACTTTCTGCTCGCCCCGGCGAACCCTGTGACGACCTCCTTGAATAAGGCACCCGAATGCCTTTCCTCAAGTGACGCAAAACAACTGTGACTCGCTTCGTCGTTGCATCCCAGGTTTTCCTGCTTGCGGGGGATAATGGCGTGAGACAACCGCCCCCTCCCGTATTTCAGTTTTGCAAAAGGTTAATCTTCCCGGTTGGGTCTTCCGATTCAAGGGAGTGACGCTTGAATTGTGGAGAGCCAATGCATGGTTGAATTTGCCTTTTTTGTTCTTGCCCTGGCGCTTCCGCCTGGCAATGAGCCAGCCGCGTCTCCCGTGCCGCCGCGGGTGTACGGGTTCGGCCTTCCCGCGCAAGCACAGCAGTCTCGGACAGACAAGCCCGTCCTGCAGGAGCCCGCCCCGAGACGCCGCAAGCGGGACTGGCTCTACCACGGCCTGGAGGTCAACTACGCGCTGCTGAACGCGCTGGACCTGGTGACCACCTTCTCCAGCCTGGCGCACGGCGCCCGAGAGGCCAATCCGGTCGCGGGGGCGCTGTTGCGCAACAAGCCGGCTGCGGTTTTGATAAAAGGAGGGATCACCGGCGGTGTCTTGTTCGCGCTCCGCCGCGTGAAGCAGCACGACAGCACCCTGGCCTACACAACGCTGGGTTTCTTAAATGTTGTGTACGGCGTGGTGGTCGCGCACAACTTTGGGGTGTACTTCCGGCTCAAATAGAGCTCAGGGGAGCATGGAGATGTAGCGGGCCTTTACGGGGTAGCTCAGGCTGCGGAAGCGCCGCATTTCGTCCACCCGGTGCTGCTGTGGCAGGGCATCCAGGTAGCGGATATATTTTTCGCCCAGCCGGTTCGTTTCGAAGTAGCGCTCGCTGAGCTTCGGATTTTGGTACTGGAAGCTGGCCCGCTCGAACAAGTGGTAGCGCAGCCAGAGCCGGTCGAAATTCTCCAGTTGTTTGGAGCGGTTGAAATACGCGAGAAAACACTTGAGAATGTAGTAGGTGTCGATTTTGGCCAGGAGCTCCAGGTCGCGGATGAAGTGCTCGCTCTTGATCTCGCGGTCGCCCGCAAGGAATTTGATCGCGGCGTGCAGCGCGTGATTCACCTCTTCGATAAACACGATGAACGGGTGGATGTTGTGCTCGCTCAGGCCGCGACGAGGATCGTTGCGTTCCAGCAGAGAGATGACCGGCCGCGAAAAGTAGATGGCCATGTAGAGCTTGCCCTCCTGTTGCCGGAGAAAAATGCGGGCCAGGTCCGAAAGCTCTCGGCTTTCCGGACCGGCCTGGCGGTCCAGCGCGGTAAAACGCGTCTCCCCGACCACAAACTCCTCGAGGTTAACGCCTGAGTTCTCGCCGTAGATGGACTCGATGTAGTGTTGCAGTTCTTTGAGCAGAGACATGGTGACCTCAGGTTTCCAGGGACTCAGGCCCCGTTTTGCCGAAAAAGATCTGGCGCAGGAACGTGTCCAAATCCGGTTTTGTGTGCAGCACCAGGTATTTGTCGGCCAGGGTGTTGAGCGCCAGGCGGACCTGGTGGAAACGCCGGGCCAGCTCATCGAGAACGCGGACGAGATTGTATTTGACCGCCAGCCGGTGCTGCGCGGCCCAGCGGTAGCTGGTGCGTCCCATCTCCTCGTAATATTCAAACCCGGGCGCGCGGCGGCCGTAGGTCGCCTTTCTATAGACTGCGTCGGGAAAGATGCCGGAAACAAAGAGCGCGTAATTGCCCAGATGGCTCCGGAGCAAGAATGCCTCGCTGGAGGAGGAGGCCAGGGAGTCGATCATCAGGTCCACCAGGTAGTCGTACGTTTTCTGGTGGGCCGGAGAGATCGTATGCGCGCGTTTTGCGCTGCAGAACTCTGCAAGCATGCAGGCGACGTAATCGCTGAGCTCCCGGTCGTCGATGCGATTCTGCAAAAACGCGCGACGCGTCAGAAGATAAAAGTAAAGATACGGCGATATTTTGCTCAGGCCCTGTTCCGACAGCAACCGATTGAGCAGCGCCTCATCGTCGAGAACCTGGTCCCGCACCTCTTCGTCGGTCAGCAGCTCGGTGAGCGCGGCCTTGTTGCGTTTGTCCCTGGCCAGCGCTTCGACGATGAAGCCGAAATCGTCTGCCGTGAACCGAGTTCGACAGTTGGCTTGAATCACAAAACATCACCACCTTCATTTGTTGCACAGTTTTCATATATTAAACGCACGAGGGTTTCGTTTCATGCCGAAAAAGTGGGCCGTTTTTCTTGTGTGGGGCCTAATTCAATTATCGGTTGCAATCCGGAGACGCTTTCCTGATCTTTAGCCGCAAGACTCAAATGATGAAGAAAACGGCATTCGTCGTTTCCTCCGGCGACCGGAATGTCGAATTCGCCGAGTGCGAGAGGTTGGACACGGTACACCGGTCCGTTCGACCTTAAATATTACTCAAAAATAACTTGTGCGTAAAGGCTTTTTTTCGTATGTTCTGAATGAACATTCATTCATTTACGCGGAATAGATCCGTCCCGCCGAGAGTTTTTCTCTGTAGTAACGTTGAGAGCAGATGGGAAGCAAGGACGACAAACGGGTTCGAATTCTCAAGGCAGCCATCAGCGTGTTTGCGCGCACAGGGTTCTACAACGCCAAGGTGGCCGACATCGCGCGTCAGGCCGGGGTGGCCTCCGGCACCATCTATCTCTACTTCAAAAACAAAGACGAAATTCTGATTTCCATTTTCGAGGAAGAGATGGAAAAATATATTTCCGAAGTCAGCAAAGAGGTCGCAGGGCAGGCGGATGTGATGGCGCAGATTCGTACGTTCATCAAGAAACATCTCTACTTTGTGAAGAAGAACCCGAAACTGGCTCAGGTTTTCCAGTTGGAGCTCAGGCAGAGCAATAAATTCATCAAAGAATACACAGGAACAAAATTGCGTGAATATCTGAACATTGTGGGCGGATTGATCGAGGAAGGGCAGAAGCAAGGCAAGATCAGCAGCGAGTTCCATCCCGGCTTGCTGAAGCGTGCGATTTTCGGTGCACTGGATGAGATCGCCACGCACTGGGTTTTGCTCAAGAACGGGCGGTACGACCTCGATGAATCGGCGGAGCAGATCGCCGAGCTGTTTCTGCGCGGTATTTCGGCAACCAAACCCATTGTACACACCTAATCGGGGAGGGAAGCATGGACGAAGTCGCAAAAAAAGAAGTCAAGAACAAAGAAGCCAAACAGACGTCGCCCCCTGCGTTTGAGCTGGAGGTGCGGGACAACGGCGTGGCCTTTTTGACGTTTGATCTGAAAGACCAAAAGGTCAACATTCTCTCCTCGAACGTGATGGCAGAGCTGGATAGGGTGCTGGAAGAGCTGAAGAGCAACGCCAAAATCAAGGCCCTGGTTTTTCTCAGCGGCAAAGAAGACAACTTCATCGCTGGCGCGGACCTGAGCGAAATCAAAGACGTGACCGACCCGCAGGAAGGGGAGGAGAAAGCCAGGATGGGGCAGGAGATTTTCCAGAAGATCCACCGCTTGCCGTTTCCCGTGGTGGCCGCGATTCAGGGGACCTGCGTCGGGGGCGGGCTGGAGCTGGCGTTGGCGTGCCACTTCCGCATCGCCCGCATTCACCCGAAGACCAAGCTGGGGCTGCCGGAAGTGAAATTGGGGATTCTGCCCGGTTTCGGTGGCACCCAGCGCTTGCCGCGGCTCATCGGCATTCAGCGGGCCCTGCAGTTGATTCTGACCGGCAAGCTGGTGGATGCCAAACGCGCGGGCGCGCTTGGGCTCGTGGACAAGGTTCTGCCGGCCGACTATCCCTTTTCCTTCATGAAGGCCGCAGGGGAAGAGTTCGCGTTGAAAATGCAGCACGCGTTCAAGCGGTCGGCTTTTGAAAGGAAACGCAACGCACGGCGCCTGGCTGCGCTGCTGCTGGAGAGCAATCCCCTGGGCCGCAAGTTCCTGTTCGAGCAGGCACGGAAGCAGACGCTGAAGAGCACGCGCGGGCACTACCCTGCGCCGCTGAAGGCGCTGGAAGCGGTTGAAAAAGGCCTGCGGGTCTCCTTGGAAGAGGGCCTGAAGATCGAGGCCAGGCTGCTGGGGGAACTTATCGCCACCGACGTCAGCAAGAACCTCATCTCCATCTACTATTTGAACGAGGCGCTGAAAAAAGATCCGGGCGTCGAAAAGGACAAGGTGGAGCCCAGGCCGGTCAAGCAAGTCGGGCTGCTGGGTGCCGGCGTGATGGGCGGAGGGATTGCGCAGTTGATGGCTTACCACGAGTTGCCTGTACGCATGAAGGACATCAACCAACAGGCGCTGGACGTTGGGATGCAGCGCGCGGAAAAGGTTTTCCAGCAAGCGGTCCAGAAGAAGAAGCTGACGCAGCGGGAGATGCAGCGCAAGATGAGCTTCATCTCGGGAACGCTGGACTACTCCGGGTTCGGCAACGTGGATTTCGTCATCGAGGCCATCGTGGAGAATTTGGATTTGAAAAAACGCGTCTTTGCCGAAATCGAACCGGAAGTGAGCGAAGACACCATCCTGGCCTCCAACACGTCGTCGCTTTCCATCACCGAGATCGCATCGGCGGTGAAAAAGCCTGAGCGGGTGATCGGCTTTCATTTCTTCAATCCGGTACACCGCATGCCGCTCATCGAGGTCATCCGGGGAGAGAAGACCTCTGACGAGACCACGGTGACCGCGGTCGCGTTTGCCAAACACATCGGCAAGATCCCCATCGTGGTGAAAAACAGCCCCGGGATTTTGGTCAACCGGATTCTCGGGCCGTACATCAATGAAGCCGCACTCACCTTGCAGGACGGCGCCAAAATCGACGAGATCGACCGGGCGCTGGTGGACTTCGGCATGCCCATGGGACCGCTCAACTTGCTGGACGAGGTGGGCATCGATGTGGGCTACAAGGTTTCTCGCATCATGCAGGACGCGTTCGGCGAGCGCGCCACGCCTTCACCCATCATCGAGAAGGTGTACAACGATGGGCGGCTCGGCAAAAAGGGGGGCAAGGGATTCTACATCTACGAGGGCAAGAGCAAGCGCGTCGATCCGGCGGTGTACGACCTCATCGCCGACCTGGTTAAATCCAACGGCCCATTGCGGCCGGAGGAGATCCAGGAACGCATCGTGTTCGTGATGCTGAGAGAGGCCGTGCTGTGTCTGGAGGAAGAGATCGTGCGCCGGCCCCGCGATGTGGATGCCGGCCTGATCTTCGGCACCGGATTTCCGCCGTTTCGGGGGGGCATTTTGCGCTACGCCGACAGCCTGGGCGCGCAGGCGTGCGTGGACCGGTTCAATGCATTGCAGGAAAAGTACGGGCCGCGTTTTGCGCCCCCGGCACTGCTTCAAGAGAAAGCGAAAAAGAAGCAAAAATTTTACCAGGACTAAAGCGAAGCAAGGAGAGGTCATGGCCAACGAAAAGAATGGTTCTCGCAGTTTCTCCAAATGTCTGTTTGCCGGCAGCATCGAGCAGGGGATTCTTTTTCCCTTCCCCAAAATGGACCGCGAGGAAGAGGAGAATCTGAAGATTATTCTGGATAGCTTGCACCAGTTTGCCAAAGACAACGTGGACACCCGCGCGTTCGACCGGGAGGAGCGGATTCCCAAGGAAGTGCTGGATGGGCTCGCGGAATTGGGTCTATTCGGCATGTCCATTCCCGAAGAATACGGCGGCTACGGATTTTCGGCGACCGCGTACAACCGCGTGTTCGAGGAGATCGCTGGGATCGACGCCTCGCTCGCGGTGACCCTGGGAGGCCACCAATCCATCGGGCTGAAGGGATTGCTGCTGCACGGCACCGAAGAGCAGAAGAAGAAGTATCTTCCCCGGTTGGCCAGCGGTGAGTGGCTGGCCGGGTTTGCGCTCACCGAGCCGGGCGCGGGTTCGGACGCGGCGGGCATCCAATCCCTTGCGGTCAAAGATGAGGCCACGGGCGACTACATTTTGAACGGCAACAAGATCTGGATCACCAACGGCGGCCTGGCGAATCTCTTCACTGTGTTTGCCAAAACGCCGGTGGGGGAAAAGGATGAAAAGAAAATCACCGCGTTCATCGTGACCCGGGATATGGAGGGGTTCGCTTCGGGCAAAGAGGAAGAGAAGCTGGGAATTCACGGCTCTTCCACCACCGAGCTGACCTTCGACAACGTCAGAGTTCCCGCGGAAAACGTCCTTGGGCCGGTGGGCAAGGGATTCAAAGTGGCGATGGAGGTGCTGAATTCCGGGCGCCTGGGACTGGCCGCAGGGTGTGTGGGCGGCATGAAGCGCCTCACCGCGCTGGCGGTGGACCACGCAAAAAATCGCAAGCAGTTCAACACGCCCATCGCCAATTTCGAGATGATCCAGAGCAAGATCAGCCGCATGGTGGTCGAGACCTTTGTGCTGGAAAGCATGGTCTACCTGACCACGGGGCTCATCGACCGGGGCGATGTGGACTACTCCATCGAATCCGCCATCTGCAAGGTTTTCGGTTCCGAGGCGGTTTGGCGCACCGTGAACGACGCGATGCAGATCGCGGGCGGTATCGGCTACAGCAAAGACTATCCCTACGAACAGGCGCTGCGCGACACCCGCATCAACCTGATCTTCGAGGGGACCAACGAGGTTCTGCGCTCGTTCATCGCATTGGCCGGTATGCAGGAGCACGGCGAGTATTTGAAACGGGTGGGCAAGGCGTTGCAAAACCCCCTGCGCGATCTGGGGGTGCTCACCGATTTTGCCCTGCACCGGATCAAGCACACCGTGGGACTGGAGCGTCTCGATGGGGTTCACGAGAGTCTCAGCGACGAGGTGGAGAAATTCGAGGAGTACGCCAAGGAGCTGCATCTCGCTACCGAAAAGGTGCTGACCAAATACCGCAAGGATATCTTGCACCAGGGATTCATTCTGCAGCGTCTGGCGGACATGGCCATCGAGCTGTTCGCGATGGCTGCGGTGATCTCGCGCCTGGATTCGCTCATCAAGGAACGGGGCAAAGATAAAGTCGAAACCCAACTGCTGTTGGGTAAAACCTACTGCGAGGAAGCCTGGCGCCGGATTCGCCGCAACCGCCGCCAGATCGACAACAACATCGATCCCTGGCGCAAAGAGATCGCGCAAGCTGTGTACGAAAACAACGGCTACAAATACGACTTGATCGGATAAAAGGGTTGATTTCGTGTGCTGAATTGTTAAATTCAATTTGGCTTTTTTGACACCAAAAACAAGAAAATCGTAGGAGAGTGACGTGAAGATCATCGTTTGCATGAAGCAGGTGCCCGTCAAGGATTCGCTTTTGAAGATCAAAGAAGACGGGAGCTGGATTCACGAAACGGACCTGAGTTACGAGATCAACGAGAGCGACCATTACGCGCTGGAAGAGGCGCTGCGTCTGAAGGAGAAGCACGGCGGCGAAGTGGTCATTCTCAGCATGGGGCCGGACCGGGTCAAAGAAGCGGTGAAGCAAGGTCTGGCCAAGGGTGCGGATCGCGCGCTTCATATAAATAATGAAGCATTTACCACGCTGGACCCCCTGGCGAACGCCAAGGTTCTGGCGGCTGCCATCAAACAGGAAGGGGATTTTGATTTGGTGTTCACCGGCTTGCAGAGCGACGATTACGGCTTCGGACAGACGGGCGTGATTCTGGCGGAACTGCTGGGCCTGCCCCACGCCACCATTGTGATGGAGATTCAAGCGCAAGATGGCGGCGTGAAGGTCAAACGCGAATTGGAGGCCGGTTGGTTTCAGTGGGTGGAGCTGCCGCTTCCTGCCCTGCTTACCATTCAGTCTGGTATCAACCAGATCCGCTACGCAACCATCAAAGGCATCATGATGGCCAAGAAGAAAGAGATCAAACCGCTGGGGCTGGGTGAGCTGGGCTTGAGCGAGAGCGAGGTCCTGGGCAACGCGAGTGGTTTGAAATTCAACAGGATCTACATCCCCGAGAAAACGAAGCAGACAGAGATTTTCGAGGGCGACCCGAAGGAAGTGGCGCGCAAACTGGCCGAGAAGCTGAAGAACGAGGCCAAGGTTCTGTGAGGAATCCCTAATTCTGCAAAAAAGGAGCATGATTCGATGAGTGGAACAATCCTTGTGGTGGGCGAGCAACGCGACGGCGCATTGAACCGCGGGACGCTGGAAGCGGTCGTCGCAGGACAAAAGCTGGGTGCGGAGTTGAGCAAAGAGGTTTCGCTTCTGCTGCTGGGCCAGAACATTTCCGACCTGGCCAATGAGGCGGCGAAGCATGGCGTCAAGGAAGTCCTTGTGGCGGAGCACGCGAAATTACAAGAGTACACGCCGGATGCGTACGCCGCCGCGATCAAGCAGGTGGTGGAGCAGGAGAAGCCGGACTATGTTTTCTTCAGTCACACCTACATGGTGAGAGACTACGCGCCCAAGCTGGCCACCGCGTTGGGCCGGAGCCTGATGAGCGACTGCATCCGTTACAAAATGGCCGATGGGCAGCCGGTATTTGTCCGTCAGGTCTACCAGGGAAAAATCGATGCGGATTTCACCTTTGAGGGCGACGGCCCGCATCTGGTGAGCTTCCAAACCGGCGCGTTCAACGCCGACGACCTCCAATCGGGTTCCGGTGCGGTGCGGTCGGTGGCGGTCGACCTCGAGGGCGTCGAGGTGCGCACCAAAGTGCTGGAGATTTTCGAAGGGGTGAAACAGGAGGTGGATTTGAGCAAGGCCGAACGCATCGTTTCGGTGGGGCGTGGAATCAAGAAACCCGAGAACCTGGAGCTCATCAAAGAGCTCGCGGAAGTGCTGGACGCGGAGATTTCCGCTTCCCGCCCGGTGTGCGACGAAGGATGGTTGCCGCTGGACCGGCAGGTCGGCAGCTCCGGCCAGACCGTTGCGCCGAAACTCTATCTGGCCGTGGGCATCTCCGGTGCGATTCAGCACATCGTCGGGATGAAGAACTCCAAAACCATCGCCGCGATCAACAAAGACCCGCACGCCCCCATTTTCGACATCGCGGACTACGGCATCGTCGGCGATCTCTTTGAGGTCGTGCCCGAGTTGATCTCGGCCATCAAAGAGGTGAAGTAAAAGAGGTGAAGATGAAATTCACAAGTGCTTTGTTTCTCTCCGCGGCGCTGATCCTGGTGTCCTGCGCCTCGTCGGAAAAGGTGACGCGGACCGATAGCCGCCGGACCACCAGCCCGCCGCGGGTAAGGGGTTTCGACAAAATGGTGGAAGACTTCGATCCTCTGACGTTGGACGATGATGACATCG
>CAYQOI010000111.1:0-9175 GCA_964419085.1 uncultured Cytophagia bacterium
ACCGGCAACTGTATGACTATTATGATTTCAGGCAAGGGGTCGGTTTTGCCAACGTTAAGCTCCACCTCGGGACTGCCTCCACGAGCCATTTTGGATACCGGCTGAGGGCACGCGGGTATGTAAACATTCCGGAACTTTCTTATACCGAGCACGTGCTGTTTGCTCGCTACACGCATTCGTTTGCAACTCGAACGACCCTCATGTGGGAGCTCAACTACGGACGCAAAATCTATCATGAGCAACTCACAAGTGACACGCTGCCTTCGTGGGGGAATCATGACCCCGATTACGGGCACCACCAGGGCGGGATGGGGCACATGCGTCCGGGCGATTGGGCGTCCGGCAGTAGAGGGTCGAGCGGTGTACGCCCGAGTGTCAGTCAGTGGGTAGGGAGATGGCATCTGGCACAGTCCCTTGGCCAATGGACCGGCTTGAGCGCAAATGTGCTTTTCCGGCGAAGCCCCGGAGGTGGCATCAGATATCTGGCGGGGCAAGTCTCCGGCTACACCAGCGAAGACGAGCTGTTCGACGATCGTTACGGCTACGAAGGTGAAGAGCTCGCCCTCACCTTGACTCGGCTTTTGCCGGGAAAGGTCACCGTGAAAAGTGGGCTGGAGTCCAGATGGAAAGATTATGTGAATCGACCCGCGCTTGATCTGAATGGTGAGGCCTTGCCCTCGGGTGAACTCAGAAACGACCGCCAGATTCTCGTCTGGTTGAGCGTGAACAAGACGTTCAGCTTTGGGGGGGACACCGCTCTCGACCTCGTCGGCGAGTTCACCTGGACGGACAATCGGTCCAACGACTTGTACTACGACTACCGAGTCGGATTCGTATCACTCGGGATCACAACCTCATTTTAAAGAACGGTTCTTCTGAGACCACGAAGTTCACGAAGGCCACGAGGGGGAGCATTCTGTTCCGGCAACCACACTCGACGATGCATGGAATGGCCTGCGCGTCAGGGAAGTCAACAGCGGCGCCCGACGGGCTCGCCGAACAAGGTCTGGCGCAAAAACGTATCGACATTTTGCCAGAAGCCGTCCTCGAGATGGCAGTCGGAATGGCCCCGAGCAGGCAGAACCCGGAGAACGACTCGTTCCGGGTCGCCGGCCTGCTTCAGTTTTTTCGCCTGTTCGACGGGGATGACCACATCTTGTTCGCCGTGAATGAGCAGAATACGGGCGCTTGCCTTGCCGATGTTGTTCATCGGTGCGATTTGGTCAAAGCGCGCACCGATTTTGAACTGAATATACTTGAACATCAGCCAGACCAACGGAAAGTAGGGGAGATGTCTTTTCTGAAACTCCAGGCGCATGATCTCGCCCGGGTGGGCGAATGCGCCGATGGTGACGACGCTTCGGATGCGCGGGTCATGGGCCGCGGCATAAATGGCTGCCGCGCCGCCAAGTGATACACCGACGATGCCGATCCTCTCAGCGTTGGCGGCTCGCAGCGTCCCGACGAAATCGATGGCCGCTCGGATGTCTTCCGCGAATTTCGGCAGACTCGAGTGTCCGTCCGAATCGCTGCTGCCATGATTTCTGGCATCAAACGCGAGGAGATGGTAGCCCCTTGCATGTAAATTCTGAATGTACGGCAGCATCCGTTCTACATTCCGGCCCCAGCCATGTACCAAAATTAGAACCGGCGCGGCTTCGGCCGTTTCTCCCTGTGCGGGCATCCACCAGCCGTAGAGGCGACACCCGTTGCGCGTGGGAAACGCGATTTCCTGAAAGGCTATCCCGCACTCCGCGGGCGTGGCAGTATGCGGTGTTTTGGGATTTTTATATAGCCTGGTCAACCCGAGGTCGAGCAGCACGGTGACAACCGCCAGGGCCACCAGGATTTCGATGATCGTCATGGGAAGCCCCCTTCTTTGTTCTTGTACGTCCGAATATAGCGACGGGGTGGTGCGTTTTCAATGAAAAACTCGTCCTTCCAGGCCTCGCGGTAAGATTCTTGCGTCTGCGTAGCAGATCACATCCCACCGAGGAGGCGGAAGGGCTTCGATTCTTCGTCTATCCTGAATAATTCACAAACTGCCGCGGTCTCTCGTCTTGTGTCATTCCGGCTTCGCCAACTGGCGGATGCTGGAATCTCTTGGCACCAACCGATGCACGGATGAAGATTCCGGTATTTTTCGCAACTTCACTTTCGCTGAATTGCAAAAAAACCGGAATGGCAGATTAGGTCATTTATTTCTATATGTTGAGGCAAAGCTATTTGCGTTTTGTGAACAATCCAGACTACAAAACGCATGGGTTTCCCCAAAAAGGTCTTGACTGTTACGTTTTTATTTTGTAGATATGCAAAAATGCTCATCAAAGATTGTGGAGAACTCTATGAAATCTGCTGTGGAACTGAAAGCCGAGATCCTGAAGGCCATGGCCCATCCCAACCGCATCAGAGTTCTCGAGGCGCTGCGCTGCGAGGAGACCTGCAACTGCGAGTTGGGACCGCAACTGGAAATCGAGCAATCGAATTTGTCGCGGCACATCGCCATCCTGGCGCGCGCGGGACTCATTGTGCCGCGCAAAGAGGGAGTCAAAACGTTTTACCGGGTCGCCGACGAGACCGTCTTCAAGATTCTCGACTTGGCAAAGGAGATGGCGCTCAAACAGACGGAAACTCATTTTAAGGCGCTAAGCGCTTGAATCATTTTGGGAGTGGGAATGATGGAGAGCAAGACCGAACGTTACGCCAGATTGCCCGAGAGATTGCGGGGCCTGGGTGAATTGGCCGAAAACCTCTGGTGGAGCTGGCATCCGGAGGCGAGAATGTTGTTCAAGAGCCTGGACCGCCAGGCCTGGAAAGAGAGTGTCCACAATCCCGTAAAAATGCTCAACGAGCTTCCCCTGGAGATTCTCCAGGCCGCGGCGGGAGATGAAGCCTACCTGCGCCACATGGACGCAGTGCTCGGGGTTTTCCGCAAAGAGATAGAATCCCGCGGAGGCTGGTTCCGGGATAAGGTGCCGGAGAACGTCGAGCACCCCATCGCGTATTTTTCCGCGGAGTTCGGGCTGCACCGTTCCCTACCATTCTATGCAGGCGGTTTGGGTTTCCTCGCCGGTGATCATCTCAAAGAATGCAGCGACCTGGGCGTCCCGCTGGTGGCGGTGGGCTTCATGTATCCGCAAGGGTATCTGCGACAACGCATCGGCGAGGATGGCTGGCAGGTCGATATCAACGACGATCTGGACCGCGAGGCCGCGCCCATTTCCAAAGTCCTCGATGAGAGCGGTGACCAGCTTGTTGTGCAGGTGCCGTTTATCGAGCCTCCAATCTATGTTGCGGTGTGGCGAGTGAAGGTGGGCCGTATCTCGCTTTATCTCATGGACACCGACATCGACCGAAATGCTCCGTGGAATCGCGGGATTACCGCGAGGCTGTACATCGGTAACATTGAACAACGCTTACGGCAGGAAATCGTCCTGGGCATCGGAGGCTACCAGGTGCTTCAGCGCCTGGGCATCGAGCATGCCGCGCTGCATCTGAACGAAGGCCATCCGGCGTTTGCGCTGCTGGAGAAACTGCGGGCGAAGATCAAGCAAGGCCTGACCTTCGATGAGGCCACCAGAGACGTGCGGCAGAGCTCGATTTTTACCACCCACACGCCGGTGCCTGCAGGCCACGACGTGTTCCCTTTTTATCTCATCGAAAAATATTTTAGTGCCTACTGGCCCGAGCTGGGGCTGGATCACGACGGCTTCATGAATCTGGGGGCGAAACCGGGCGAAGAAGGCGCGGGTTTCAACATGACTGCATTTGCCATGCGGCTGTGCGAACATCGCAATGCGGTGAGTCGGCGGCATGGTGAGGTGACCCGCAAGATGTGGCAGGTGCTGTGGCCCGACCGTGCTGAAGCCGACGTGCCCGTGATCCACATCACCAACGGCGTGCATGTGCCCACCTGGCTCGACCCCAAGATGGTGCTTTTGTTCAACAAGTATCTGGGAACCAACTGGCTGGAAAACCACGACGATCCGGTGATCTGGAATCTCATCGACGACATCCCGGAGGAGGAGCTGTGGCAGACACATTTCGGCCTCAAGATGAAACTGATCAACGTCATCCGGGAGCATTTGCGCCAGCGCTGGGCGCGGGACCGGGTGAGTACCTCGAACATCGTGGCGGGCGGTACGTTGCTGGACCCCACGGTGCTCACCATCGGCTTTGCCCGGCGGTTCGCAACCTACAAGCGCGCCAATCTGATTTTTCACGATCTGGAACGGCTCAAGAGGCTGCTCCACGACCGTTGGCAACCGGTGCAATTCATTTTCGCAGGCAAAGCCCATCCCGCCGACGACCCCGGTAAACGTCTTCTGCAGCAGATTTTCAACCTGGCCCACGACCCTGAGACGGCCGGTCGCATCGCGTTTGTTGAGGATTACGGCGAGCAGTTGGCGCAGTACCTGGTGCACGGCGTGGACGTCTGGCTCAACAATCCAATTCCCCCGCTCGAGGCCAGCGGTACAAGCGGCATGAAAGCCGCGATGAACGGGGTCCCAAATCTCAGCATCTGGGACGGCTGGTGGATCGAGGGGTTCAACGGTAAGAATGGTTGGGCATTCGGTCAAGACGAGGTGAGCGACTCCCGCGACGCGCAGGACGCGGACGCGCTCTATTCGTTGTTGGAAAAAGAGGTCGTGCCGCGCTACTATGTCCGTTCCAACGACGGCGTGCCGCGCGAATGGGTGAAGGTGATGAAGGAATCCATCAAGAGCGTCGCGCCGCGATTTAGCGCCCGGCGTATGCTGAAGGAATACTGCGAAAAGATGTACTGCAAGTCGTTGCAAAAGCAATGAGGCCCTGGGGAAACGGTTTTGATGACGTACAATTGCGCAGCGGTTTTTGCGATGATTGCTCCGCGATCGAAGTGTCTTTGCAGCAATAATTTGCTTGACTCTCGGTAATTATTTCTCTATATTGGGCTTCTGTGGAATCGAGCCTATGCAGGGAAAAACAGGCAAAAAGGTCAAAGTTGCGCGAGCCCGGACACGGCTCCCTTTTTCAAGGTCGAATTATTTTCTTTTCGGCGTGGCTGCGTTGTTTCTTTTTGTGGGGTACTGGGCCCTGTCGCAGCCGCCGGTTGATGGTTTTCTCTCCCTCACTTTGGCACCGATTCTCCTGGTTATCGGTTACTGTGTCGTGATTCCCCTGGCCATTCTCTGGCCGGGGAAGAGGAATTCCAATTCCCGGCAAAGCGCCTGAGCCGTACCGGGGCCGTGGTGTAGCCTGGTTAACACGCCGGCCTGTCAAGCCGGAGATCGCGGGTTCAAATCCCGTCGGCCCCGCATTCATTCCTGCAGCCATTACGCTCCCCAAAGTAATGGCTTTTTCTTTGAAAGGGGCGCGTATTTCTTGCCGAAAAAAGTATTTGGGGATGGAAACAATTTTTGTATATTTTATGTTATACGAGCCAAGGAAATGGTGGACGAGTGACGAATGCCCACCGTAATGAGAATTGGGCCATATCGGTTATTTTTCTATGCGGGTGACAGGGATGAACCGATACATGTACACGTGGAGCGTGATGACAAGGTTGCAAAATTCTGGCTCGATCCGGTGCGGCTGCAAAGGAGCGGCGGTTTCAGCCGGAGCGAGATCAGCCAGATCCATAAGATGATTGAAGAAAACAGCGCAAATATCGAGGAGAAATGGAATGACTATTTCGGCTGTTGAAATGGCACAGCCTTATGCCCTTAGGGTTTTAGTCACCGAGAATACATTGACTGTCGAGCTGTCCGATGGGCGGACTATATCGGTGCCTATCGAATGGTATCCTCGACTGCTCCATGGCTCCACTGAAGAGCGAAATAACTGG
This sequence comes from uncultured Cytophagia bacterium, assembly GCA_964419085.1. Taxonomy (GTDB): domain Bacteria; phylum Zhuqueibacterota; class Zhuqueibacteria; order Oceanimicrobiales; family Oceanimicrobiaceae; genus CAYQOI01. Next base: position 5,828 of record CAYQOI010000111.1, read on the forward strand.
AAATTGATTGGTCGAGGCGAAGGCATACACTGGGAAGATCTCGATGAGGACATCAGCGTTGAGGGGTTGTTGGCGGGTAAGTCGTCTGGGGAAAGTCAGAAATCTTTCAAGAAATGGCTCGCCGAACGACGGGCTCGCATAACAACGCGCTCCACCTGACCGCCAAAAGCAAAGCGACGATAGGAGCGACGCTTTTGGCAGCCGGTGAGCTTAGTCGTTATTTGTCAACGATGGCCAAACCACTCAACTCGATAGATCTGTGCTTACCATTTGAGGGAAGATGAGGTTGAAGGAGATTCTGAGCGAGGACCGCGTCAAGATCCCGCTGGAAAACACCGACAAGGAGAAAATCATCGAGGAGATGGTGGGACTTATCGGCGATTCCATCAAGCTGAACAACAAGTCTCAAATCCTGAAGGCGGTGCTGGACCGGGAAGCAGTGATGAGCACCGGCGTGGGGGACGAAGTCGCCATCCCGCATGGCAAAGCCGAGGGCTTGAAAGATATTTACGCCGCCCTGGGAATCACCAAAGAGCCGGTAGATTTCAACTCGCTGGACAAAAAGCCGGTGCGTCTGGTGTGGCTGCTGGTAGGGCCTCAGGACAAAACCGGGCCGCATCTCAAAGCGCTGAGCCGGATTTCCCGGTTGATGCACAACAAAGAGTTTCGCGAACGTTTGCTTCACAGCAGCAAACCCGAGGAAGCCATCGAGGTGATCGAGTCTGAAGAGGAGAAGTATTTCGAATAAAATGCCGTCGGCTTTTTCGCGGCACCCATTTCCTGCCTAATCTCAGCTACAATTGCTTTCGAAGAATCGTCTCAAATACGTCCTCTCTCTCAAGCGCAAAAAGGACCGTGTCCGGGAGGGACGTTTTTTGGTGGAAGGGCTCCGTGCGTGCGAAGAGGTTTTGGCGTCTCCGTATCGCTTCGAGCAACTTCTTTACTGTCCCCATGACCTGACCGGTGATCGGGCGGAACGATTTCTGGCGGAGTGCCGGCGCCGGCGTGTCCCCGTAGAGGAAATCGCGGCCGGGACGTTGAGGAAGATCTCGGATACGGTGCATTCTCAGGGTATCATAGGAGTGGTGGCAAAACGTCCGGAGACGTTGCCCGGACTGCAGGTGCGCCAGCCAAGACTGGTCCTTGCTCTGGATCGCGTCAGCGACCCGGGAAACGCGGGAACCATCGTGCGGACGGCACACTGGTTCGGCGTGGGCGCACTGATTTTCAGTGAAGACTCGGTGGAGAGCACCAATCCAAAGGTGGTGCGCGCCAGCATGGGCGCGCTTTTTCATGTGCCCATTTTGGAAGATCAACCGCTGACAGAGACGCTGACACACCTGCGCGGTCAAGGGTATGCCGTGTTTGTCGCCCACGCGGGCGGTGAGGTCTCCTACCGCGAGGCGAGCTTCAGCGACCGCGATATTTTGGTCGTGGGGAACGAGATCGATGGGGTTCGGGAGCCGGTTCGGCGCCTGGCCACGGCCACGCTGCACATCCCTGGTGTCGGCCGCGGCGACTCGCTGAATGTGGCGGTCGCTACCGGCATCCTGCTTGCCGAGATGACGAAAACACAACCTGCGGTTTGACGGATGGAACCAGACTACGATCTGCCCCCACATCCCAGCGTCAAAGAGATTCTGTGGGTGTTGCTGGGGACCATCCTTCTTCTGGTTCTGTTCACGCTCGCGATTCCGAAAGACCTCGGGAAGGTCCAGCTCATTCTGGGGGAGTCGGTCATCGTCCTGCCGGCTCTTTTTCTGGTACGTGCAAAAGGCTACCGATTTCGTTCCGTTTTTCGTCTGAATCCGGTCTCGGGCCGGGTGGTGTTGCTGAGCCTGTGTCTGGGGGTGTCGGTGACGGTGCTCGGTGACGAAATCGACCGGATTGTCGGCATCTTTATCAAGCTCCCTCCCGAAGTAGAGCAATTGATCCAGGAACTGTTGGGCGCAAATTCTTTCACCGAATGGCTGATTGTGGTGTTCGCCGCGGTTTTCCTGGCCGGCCTGGTTGAAGAAATGGTGTTTCGTGGGTTGCTCCTGCAGGCGTTTGAGCGCAGATTTGAGTTGACGTATGCCATTTTCCTCTCGGCGCTGTTGTTTGCGATGTTTCACTTCCATTTCTGGATCATCCAGGTCCTGCTCCTGGGAGTGCTGCTGGGATTCCTCTCCTGGCGCAGCGACAGCATCATTCCCGGCATGATCCTGCATTGGGTAAACAATGCCTTCGCCCTGGCATTCAGGCACGTGAAATCGGAGGACCTCGGCTGGTACAACTGGCATGATCATGTCTATCCGCCGGTGGTGGTGGTCGCCGCGTGCGTCACCTTTTATGCGCTGAAAGCGTTCTGGCGCGTCTCGAAAAAAGATGCCTAATCTGGATGATTCACAAAACGCAAATAGCTGGGACCGGACGTTTTGAAACGTATGAACTTAAGCCGTCATTCGGGCATCCGCCAACTGGCGGAGCCGAAATGACACAAAATGAGAGACCGCGGCAGTTTGTGAATTGTTCAGACCAGGATTCTCGCATTTGCCCTTCCTTTTCGCCCGTCGACTTTCCGCGAAAGCCTCAACTTGTCCATACATTAGAGAGAAAACTCGCATCATTTGGGCTTACAACTTCGATTCATCTGGGACACATGAGAAAAATCGTTCTTTTCCATGACGAGCTTGGAACACAAATGCAGATCTATTTGGCGCTTTGCGACAGCTACCGGGTGGAGATCGCGGAGAACACCGAAACGGTGATGTATATGCTGCGCAAGCTGCGTCCGGAGGTTCTGCTGCTGGATTTCAAAGCCGAGCAGTTCACCAGGAACGGTAAATCGAGCATGGATTTTGTGCGGAAAGTCAAGCGCAAATACGAGGACTTGAAGGTGGTCCTGATTCTGGACCCGCGGGACTGCGCGCGTGAAGATGAACTTCACGGTTGCGGTGTGGATTGGGTGTTGTACACTCCGGTCAAGCCCCGCAACCTGCTCGCCAATCTGGATCGGATGACGACCGAAACCGCTTTGGCCTAATCCCACGCACCTTAGAGCTCGAACGGCAAACGATCGGGATTAGGGGGAGGCCAGTATTCCGTCGGGAATACTGGCCTTGTTCTTTCTATCCTGGATTCTTCATGGAATTCCGGTATGAGACATTTACTTTCTTAAGGCATTAGTGTCCGGTTAAAGAGCAAAACAGTGTCCGCAAGTGTCTAAAAACCAGGGCCGATTACACCCGGAATTTCAACCGTGACTTGGTTTTGGACGTGAGCCGTAACACGGGGCTGTCCAAAAAGTCGGGCTTTTCTGTCATTCCTGCGAAGGCAGGAATCTCTAACATGCTGATTTTAATAGAC
>CAYQOI010000112.1:0-9038 GCA_964419085.1 uncultured Cytophagia bacterium
GTGACGACCTCAGCCTGCCACGACCGCCTCCCACACTCGCAAAAAATTCTCCCCCAAAATCTTCCTCACCAGCGCCCGACCGAACCCGGCATCCAGCATCCGCTGCACAACCACGGGCAGGCTGGTGGCATCCTGCATGTCCGCCGGGATGCGCGGAATCCAGCCATCGAAATCGCTTCCCAGCGCGGCGTGGTCTTCCCCCACGGTAGACACGATGTGTTCCAGATGGCGCACCACGACCTCCGACGTGGGATTCTCTTTGGCACCGGAGAGAAAATTGGGCGCGAACATCACGCCCACCACCCCGCCGGTGTCCGCCACCGCCCGCAGCGCATCATCGGTGATGTTGCGCGGGTGGCGATTCACGGCCTGCAGGCCGGTGTGAGTCACCACCACCGGCTTGCGGCTCACCCGGCACGCGTCCAGCACCCCGCGGTTGCAGACGTGCGCCACGTCCACGATCATGCCCAGGTCGTTCATCTTGCGAATCAACTCCTTGCCGTGTTCGGAAAGCTCCTCGTCGCCCCTCCCCAAACCCATGGACGGCGTGGCGAAATCGTTCTTGGAAAAGTGCGCCAACGTGAGATAGCGTACCCCGAAGTTTTCAAACAGGTCCGCGAGCCGGTCGATGCGCTTGGTGATTCTTGTTCCGCCCAGACAGTGCGCGCCTTCGACGCCCGGGAATCCCGCGAGCTTCCTGCTGCGAAACGCGGTACGGATATCTCGCGGTGTGCGGGCCTGCATGATGCGGTCATCTTCGCGAACGAGGCTGCGAAAGTAGTGAAGCTGTTTCCGCACCAGGCGCCACCCGCGCTCCGATTGGACCGGCCAGGCATGAATCCCAAACCCTCCCGCGGTGTAGTGGCCTTTGCCCATCCTCGGCAAGTCGATGTGGTTGAAGAACGGCCGATGCAGCCCACGCAGCCGGGCGTACAGTTTGAGCAGCCTGAAGACTCCCCGCCGACGCCGTGGTCGCCAGTCCGGCCCGTGTTCCCGGCACAGATCATAGCCGAAAAGAAAATGTTGAATGATGGGGTCGATATGCAGGTCGACCACGATGCTTTCCATACACAGCCTTTGGGCCTCCTCCGTTGGTGTCATGTTACCCCCTTTGAAAAAGACTCAATCCGTCTCCGCAGAAAGCGTCACACTAGACATCGCCTTGAACACAATCCGGTACTTTCCGGGCTGTTCGACGACCACATCCCCGCTGCCCGTTGAAATGTCCAACCAGGCGATGAAATCGTCGTTGACCCGCTCATCGCCTTCGTACAGAATCCCCAGGATCCGGTCCACGCCGGGAAAGAAATCCCAATCATATACGGCGAGATTGGAGTAGCTCAGTGTCTGCGTGCCGAGCTCGTCGGTGTCGCCCCACTCACACCCGGTCTTCAGAAACGGGCCTGGGAGTTGCAGCTCGATACGGTCCACCGCTCCCAACATCAGATTGAGCAGGTCCTCCCGTGCGCTTCGGCCCGTAGCTCGCCCGAATTCCTCCAGCAAAGCAGGGTCGAACGGCACCAGCACCATCTTCCAGCGCGCCCAAAACCCGCCGCGATCCAGCGGATCCACTTCTTCGTCTTCGTAATCGAACTCGACGCGAGCGTACGTCAACTCCACCACATTCTGACCGTCGAGATTCTCTGCCACCAGCGGCGAGGTGAACAGAAAGGTCTCGTGTTCGTGTGCGAGTTGCTCAAAATGAGCGGTGTTCCCGCGATTGCGAAACTCCGCGACCGTGCCGACATCCAGGGCCGAGCAAAGCACGCGTTCTTCCAGAGGCGTGTTGTCGCTGTCCAGGACGCCGCAAGCAGCCAGCCACACGCTCATCGAAATGCACATCAAACCCAGGCGGCGGAATATCCATTTCGCACCCATGCCACCCTCCTTCACAATTGCACCAACGTCTTGATCTGGAAAAAATGTTCCAGTTCGTCCACCCGGGGACTGTTTGCCACCGCATAATCGAATCGCAGCAGGACCTGCGGCAACGGTGTCCAAACCGCGCCGAACCCTGCGGTCACAAAGCCCCCGCCGATCCCGAAACGCAAAGGCATCTCCCCTCTGGAAAAACGCAGCCGGGAATATTGGACGCCCAGACGCAACCGGTCGCCCTCTTCGAACGCGACCGCCTTGTCGATGCGCTCGTTGTCGTTTTTGTCGAGCAGGTCGTGGATATCCGCGTTGAATTTCCAATCCGCGTTTGGCCGCAGCGACAAGCCGATGCTGAGATTCAGCGGCTCGACGTCGGCGAAATTGTTCGACCGGACGATGTCGTGCATCACTACCGCGAGCCCCAGCCGCTCGCCGAAGTCGTAGGTAGCCCCCAAATCCAACCCGAAGCGACCGAAAAACTTGGCGCTGCCCAGCGCGGCCTGTGCCACATCGATGACGTCGCCCACATCTTCGGGCTGCAACCTGCGCTGTGCCAGACGCCGCCGGAAATACTTGATGTTTCCTCCGACGGCCAGTCCTTTGACCCATTTGATGCGGCTACCGACCCCCAGGATCAGGCCGATGTCCTGCTCCCCACGCGTGCGCACGGCAGGCGGCGCAAACTCCTGTGTCGCCTCGTCGAACACCCCCGGCGAATCGACCACAAAGCCGTAGCTCACATCTGTGTAGACCGCGGCGGCCAGGTGCCACCATTTGACTACGATAGCCGGACTGTAGCTGAGGTCGGCCGGTTCGTCGACCATCTTCTTTTCTGCCGTGTTGTGAAGCGTTTTGGCCCGCTCGCGCCGCGCTACATCTTCCGAGCGCGCGTCGGCCACAAAACTTACGAATCCCCCCTGATTGCGGCGCAGAAAGTTTTTCTTGCCGAAGAAGTTGCCGGACAGACTCAGGCTCACATTGCCGAATTCCACCTGAAGCTGCGTTCCGGTGCGGGCCAGCAGCGCGGGATTGTACAGAAACGCGTTGAAATCCCGGCCGTCTGCAAGATACGCGTTCCCCATGCCAAGTGCAATAACGTCCGACCGGTGGATGTTCTGTGCCCTGAGGGGTGTCTGAACCCCCAGCAAGAGGACAGCCAGCGCCAGCGAAACCTTTCCGCCTGCCATCAGAAACTCACCGTGAATTTCAGGTTCACCAGATGACGGGTGATGAACGCGCCGTTGGGCTGCGCGTCGTCGCCCAGTTCATGGAAATAGAGCGCGTACTCGATCCTGAATCCCAGGTCCGGCGTGCCGTATTTCCATTTCCAAAACATGAACGGCGGCCAAAACTCGCTTTCCGAAAAGTTGCGGTTGAAAATGAACTCGAACCCGGCTCCCACGTGCCAGGTGTTGGGAAGCAGGTTCTTGGGCGGCCACGGCGGAAAAAACCGATTGTTGTGAAACCACTGCGTCTTGCTCTGCTCCAGCGGCCGGCCATTCAGCTCGATGTTCCGGACCCGGTAGTAGCTGTACCCGTATCCCACTTTGATGAACGGCTGGAACGAGTTGGTCATGAAACTGTGGCGCAGGCTGCCCGAGTACTCGATCATCTGGAGGTCGCCCTGAACCACCCCCAGCACCCGATTCTCCGGCGACAGGGGCCTCTTTTCCGTGCTGACCAGGTCGTAGGCCACGCGACTCAAGGAGTAGCGAAACAGATTCTCCGCGGCGAAATGTTTGCCTACGTGGTAGTTGAGCTCAAAGCCGAAGTTGCGCGTGTCGAAGGTGTCGAAATTCCTGAGCGAGTTGCGATCCACCTGGGCATTGTTGTCCACCTGAAACCGCTCCACGACATCGCTGTCGACGTCGAAAAGCAAGCGGGCGAAGTCGTCGTCTCCGATGAACGGGTAGTAACCCAAATTGATCGCGACCCGACGAAAGGGAACCGTCTCCTGGGAATAAAATAGGGCGTTCTTTCGCTCCCAGAGTGCTCGAACGGGAGAGAACGGCACCATCCAGAACAAGTTGTAGGGCGGCAGGGAAATGAGGGTGGGAATCGTGAGATTCAAAATGCCCCAGTTGTTCTTGAAATTGTCCTGCCAACCGAGGGGAAATTCAGAACTGAACTTGTGCGGTACGTAGGCCTGGTACCCGCGGCTCGCCCCGACGCGATTCCAGGCCGGATTGTAGGCCGGCCCGACCGGACCCAGGTTTCCTGTATCGGCGTGGCGGACGAAACCTGCGGCCGGTGACGGCGAAGCCGGAAACCCCCAACGAATGGGCAACACCAGCCAGCTCCACTTGCTTCTGGCTTCCACCTCGCGAGGGTCACATACCAGATCGATGACGCATTCCCAGTCCGGGACAAGCTCGATGTCATAAGAATTCGGCCCCCCGACTCCGTACTGCAAAACCCGCTCCGGCTTCTTCTCCAGATCCTTTGTGAAATCGATGTTTCCGTTGATCTGTTCGGAGGCTCCCAAAGGTCCGATGCCCTTGAAAATACCGGGAAAAGGATAGGTGCCGTGAGAATCACGGTTCTTTCCGCCAGGCATCGTCAACAGTTGGTCGGTTCCTTTGTTGTCCGCGCCGATATACGCGATGGGATGTGTGTTGATCTGCCCGTGCAGAATGGCCCGCTTGCGGGTTTGCTGCCAGAGCCAGCGCTGGCCGATGCGTTCCTGTGCCCTCACTTCGTTGAGTGCCTTCCACTCCACTTCATTGGCGGGCTCATAAACGTTGGGGTCGGTGTAGTCGAGCACCATGACGAAATTGTGGAAGTAGTAATCCACCTTGCCGATCACCAGAGAGTCCAGAACGCTGTCTTTTCCGTTCAGAATAGACATCACGTCATCCTTGTCCAGCAGGCCGGCTTCGCGACCCAACCTGGTAATCCTCACGTTGATATGCTCCCAATCGCCTTCGTGGTTGTTGCCGCCGTCATTGAAAGGATAAAAAAACCAGTACTGAATGACGAACTCGAAGCGGTGCTTCACCTCCTGCGGCAGGGCCTCATGAATGAATGGATGCGCATACACTTTTGCCGCGGTTTGCAGCATTTTCGGCAGGTTGCCGGAGATCTCGTTTTTGTACGCTTTTTTCCAGGACGCTTCGTCTCTCCCGGGGGTATCGAAATACAGCACGCGCAGCCGGTCGCTCTCCACCGGGGTGTAAGCCGGGCGCGGGCGGTAAGGATTGAACTCGCGCACAAGCTCCAACAACCTGCTATCGGCCTTATTTTCGATGCCATCGAATGGCGACCGCGGCGCAAAATCCGCAAACAACCGTTCCGGGTCATGTGGAATATCCGGGGAGCCAAAGGCGAAGCGCTCGCCTTCGATGAGCCTGGGCGTCGCTTGTCCCAGGTCCCAGGTGTCCACATGTAACTGAGAAGACCCCTGATACCGGAGCACAGCAAGAAAGTCCAGCGGCCGGGAGTACTTCGTGTTCAAGAAAAGAATCGGTGCAAATCGTTCCGCCAGGGCAAACAGTCTTTTGAATCGCTGGTCGGCAATGCCGTCCACCGGGTTGCGGTCATCGGCCGGATGGCCGTAAAGCGCGAACTCTGCGCTGGCGTTCGTCTGGCTGATGATTCGCGGCTGAACCAGCGGCAGATAGTCGATGTAGGTCTCCCGCGTGATCTCCTGCGAGAAAAGGTCCCCCAGAAAAAGCAAAAGCGTTCCCCCCAGAATCAGATTTATCTTTTGCACCACCAACACCTCCTATGATTCAGTGGGTTAAAGCCCCTTATAACGTGATTATTTGCGCGTTAGACTCTCCTCTCTTTCCTCGGCGCGTGACGCCAACACGCGGGCAATCCCTTCGATGGCAGCGGCGGTTTGTTGTCGAATACGCCGGGACATCTCGGCCACCATCGCATCGATGGTTTTGACGTCCGAATTGGCCGGAAACGCGGGACCGCGGCCTAACCCGTCCCACTGCACCACAGCGGACGCCACCTTTTTCCCTTCCCGATCTTTGAGCCAGAGCACAATGTCGATGCGCACATAGCCGCCCTTGCGGCGCCCTCCTTTCACCAGCACGGGCTCCAGCCGCCGGGCTTTCCCTTCCAGGACGTAATCCGCGTCCACCGTGGGCGAAGGCCAGGGGACCACCTGCTTGAATCTTCCCGACGCGCGCAAGGTCTCCAGCACCATGCCGGTCAGGGCGTTGGCCGGCGCCACGGCCCAGCGCCGTTCAGGATGAAACTTCACTTGCGACGACATGGAATCCGCCAGGGAACCCCACTCCCGGTAGGCAATGGTAGGCCGTTCGTAGCTCTCCAGGACGTCCAGTCGCCGAACCCCCAGCACCACATTCAGCGGCCGGGAACCGTCGCTGACCTTTGGCGCGTTTGCCTCGCTCGCGGACGGCCCGTTCAGGTCGTAGTAAAAAATGTTTCTTCTGAACGGATTGCACGCGCTCCAAAGCAGGCATGCGAGAATCGCCACGAAAAATGGCGCACGGTTTTTCACTCTTCACCTCAGCGGTTTCGCTGCGCGGGTCAGTCCGTCTTAATGTTGACCTCGGCGACCTCGGACACGTTGCGCAGCAATTTCTCCAGTTTGGCCAGCGCACCGGTGATGCTGGCCTGGTTCAAGGCCAGCAGTTCATTGATCCCCCGCAGGCTTCTGTTCAACGTCTGCAAGCCGGCGGACAACTGTCTGGCAAGACCCACCTGCTGCTCGCCGGGGTTCTGTGATGCCAGCGCGGACACGAGCCGCTCCACCACCTGCAGGGTCGAATCGACCTGGCCCACGGTCCGATTCAGCGTACCCACCAGCTTCACTTCATCGGTCCCTTCGTCCTTTTCGGCCAGGCCTTCGCTCAGTTGACTCAGGTTGGCCAGGGTTTGGGCCACGTAGTTTCGGGGCGGGTCGCCGCGCTCGAGAGCAGGAGCCGGATCCAGCAAAGTCGCCAGATGCCCGCTCAACGAATCCACATTCCGCAGCGCGGCGAGAACGTCTTGCAAAGAGGCCACCAGCCGGCTCCTGGCGACGACCGGTTCATCCGGATCCGACAGCAAGAACGCCAGAACCTGGTCCCCCACCTCCGCGTCGAACCATTCCACCACGCCCACTTCCACCGCGGAGGAATCCACTGCCAGCGCTTGCAGCACGGGGCGGAGCCTCTCCGCGCGTTTGCGCAAAACCACCGGGTCCAGCAGCGGGCGGGCGGTTTTGCCCGGTGAAAGGGTCACCGCGGGTTCCGTAAGCCCAAACGTGCTGGTAATCTGCGCCCGCGAATCCGCGGTCAGCAGGCGGCCAGCAGTGATCGCCGCGGCGGTTCCGTTTCCGGAAACGCTGCCGATCACCGCGGCGGTATCGATTTCCATGACCACTTCGGTAAACCCCCGGTCCGGCGGTGAAAGCGAAAGGCTGATCCGCTCCTCTTTGAAAACCAGAGGCTCTCCGGGTTGCAAAGCCCAGACGCTCCGGTTCAGCTTGTCGGGATGTCGCACCGCCAAGGAATCCAGAATCACGGCGCCGCTCCGGATCAAAAGCTTCCCGCGCTCCGGCGCAAGCACGACTTTCAGGTCATTCGCTGTGGCCCGGCGTAGTTGCCGGGTGCGCGTGCCTGCCGCTGTGGTGACCTTGAGCCTGGAACTGCGGTGGAAATAATCCACTCCCACCACTTCGCCGATCTCTTTGCCGAACAGGGAAACCTTCGCACCCGCTTTGACCGGTCGATTGGCCGCGAAGTACGCCACCAGCACCACCCTGTTTGCATCGTCTTTGCCGGCGTCGCGCAGCGCTTGCACCAGCGTCCACACCAGGACAAGCAGCACCGCGAGAATAGCGACCGCGCCTGTCAGAATATGTAGCCATCTTTTCATCTGTGTTCTCACAGTTTAGTTCAACAAACGCACCACGACACAAGACAGGGTCGCGACCAGCAGCATGCGGCCGGCGTTTTTCGGCAAATGCCCCGGTTCAGTTGTGCGCTGTGCAAAATAAAATGCCCAAAAGAAGGTCACCGCGGCGAAGCCGAGGCTCCTGACGAAACTCACTTGCAGCAGGTTCGGTGAAACCGCACGCATCAGTTCCGCAACGTTTCGGCGTACGTCGAGAACAGAAGACAGCACCGCGGCCACTCCCCCATCTTGCGGAGCCGCACTCAGACCCAGAAAAGTCGCCTGCGTCAGATAAACCACTACCAGGGCCAGAAACAGGAAGCTCACGCAAAAAGCGGCCGCCGCAGTCCAGAAGAATCGAGCGGATTCCGGATACGCGAATCCGGCAAAAGCCGGCATCGTGCCCTCGTGTTTCATCGCGGCGAGCCGGAGCATCTCGGGTACGCCGAAACGGACCACCAGCAAAAGCAAGAACGGCAACCCATCTTTGATGAAAACAGGGAGAAGGATGCCGGCCGTCTGAGCCTTGAGTGGCGCATTCAGGTTTGCCGGCAAAAAGGGAAGACGCCAGAGCAACCAGCCCACCAGCGTTCCCAGCAACACGGCGCTCCACAGGTTTGTGCGCACGCGCTCGGCCACCCCGACTGCCAGCTCCCTGAGCAGCAAGGCTCGCCGGTGCAGGGCAAACACCGGCCACCTGACCAGCGAGCCGAACAGCACATCCAGCACCCGGCCGGTTCGCTCAAAAGTCGCAATTAAGGTAGCCAAATGAGCACACCTCCCATCGCTCTGACCACAAGATGTACCTCGGCAGCCAGCCCGGATCAGGACGCACCTCCTCGTTCCTGGACGCGGGCTGCTTCCTGGCTTTAGAAATGGCGGTTATGCGCGAGACAGTCTGCTATCGAATCCGCTTCCTGACCAACGACGCGCAGGGCCGAACCAAAACCGTCTTAACCTTGTAAGCAAAAAGGTGATTCAAGAAAAACTCGTGAGGTGAAGATCCCAACTTAGATTTGATGACGTGACTTGATGCAGAGATGAGCCAAAAAACGCATTTGGAATCACCTTCATTCTAATAGACAAGAATTTTTGCGTTTTGTTCTCAAATTTCCCATAATTTTTTCATTTTTTTTTGATCCGCCTTAACTTGAGTTATTCTCGAAGAGCTGCAGTGGTCGCTGAGAAAGAACGGTAATTTGTTGCAAAACAATGAACTGCGTCTCGTCTCACCACAGGAGAGGGCCGCGCGCCGCTCGCAAAACCCCGATTTCTCACACGCGTTACCGCCGCCGAGAGAGTGCGCT
>CAYQOI010000113.1:0-8954 GCA_964419085.1 uncultured Cytophagia bacterium
AGACCTCCACAAAATCGCCGATCATCTCCCGCACCTCATCGCGCACCTGACGGTAAGGTGAAATGGCAGCAGAAATCGCAAAGGTGCCGTTCCTGGTAAGCAGGTGGCACACAAAACCGATGCGCTTGATGTTCGTGTCTCGGTCTTCTTTGCTAAACCCCAGCCCTTTGCTGAGGTTGGTGCGCACGACATCGCCGTCCAAAACTTCAACGTTCCGGTTGCGTTTGCGCAGTTCCTTTTCCAACAGCTGTGACAGAGTCGATTTTCCGGAAGAGGGTAATCCCGTAAACCAGATGGTGCAAGCCTTGTTCGTGTTCGACATAGATAGGAAACCTCCATGAATTAAGTGATTAGCAATGAGACACTTAGTGCAAAGATCGATAGCCGTCGATGAGAATTCTGGCCACTTCGGCCCGGGTGAACTCCGGCGGCGGCGTCTCCCCATTTGCAAGCATCGTACGAACCTGCGTCCCGCTCAACACGAGACGGTCGGACTGGTCGTGCGGGCAGGTCTTGCTGGAAACCATTCCCAGACATTTTTTACAGTAAAACGTGTGCTCGAAAAACAGCGGCGTGATCCCGATCTCTTCCGGCTCAAACTCGTCGAAAATATGCTGGGCGTCGTAGGTGCCGTAGTAATTGCCCACGCCGGCATGATCCCGACCCACGATAAAATGCGTGCATCCGTAGTTCTTGCGCGCGATGGCGTGAAAGATGGCCTCCCGGGGACCCGCGTAGCGCATGGCCGCGGGAAACACACACAACAACGTCCGGTCTTTGGGGTAGTACCCTTCCAGCAGCACTTCGTAACTCTTCATCCGGATGTCGGCTGGAATATCGTCTTTCTTGGTCTCGCCCACCAGCGGGTGGAGAAACAATCCGTCCGCGATTTCCAGCGCGCACTTCTGGATGTACTCGTGCGCCCGGTGGATGGGATTGCGAGTCTGGAACCCCACGACACGTTTCCATCCCCGCTCAGAGAAAACTTGCCGGGACTGTACCGGGTCGTACCGGTGCTCCTGAAACGGTTGGTTCGGCGTCCGGTTGAGCAACCAGATCTCGCCGCCCAGCAGAACTTCCCCCTGCTTGTACAACCGTGCAACCCCGGGATGGGCCTCCTCGGTGGTGCGGTAGACACGCTCTGCCTCTTTCGTTTTATCGTAGGTGTACTTTTCCTCTACGCGGAACAGCGCAAGCGGCAAACTCTCGTCCTGCGTCAGAACAACTTCCTGCCCGAGCTCGATCTCTGCGGCCACACCCTTCGAGACGGCAAGAGTGATGGGGATGGACCAGACCAGGCCGTTAGCCAACCGCATGTTCTCCACCACGCTCTCGTAGTCGGCTCTTTTCATGAAGCCGGTAAGCGGGCTAAAAGCCCCGACCGCGATGAGCTCCAGGTCGGAGACCGCCGTGCTGTTGATGCGCAGATGCCGCAGCCCCTTGGCCCGTTCAAGCGCAGCTTCCCGTTTTTCGCCTGTCAAAATCCGATTAACCAGTTCCCCGCCGTGGGGTGCGATCAAATCCATGTTGTTCGTCTCCTCAAGTCAATGTGTACTTTTTACAGTTGTACCTGCTTCGCCCACAGAAGTCTCAACTTTTTTCGGAATCTTCACGGTCTTTTTCGCCCTGCCAACCAAGTGCAGGCCCGAGCAGTACCAGGTTGCCGGGAAAAAGCGCAAAAAGCGCAGCACCAGTTTCCCCAGCCCGTTCAGCTCCCAGATCTCGCCACCCGGCTTGCGCAGGAAGAACCAGTCCGCCCACAGCCCGATGTGACGATCCGTGACGTGCGGCTCGTAATCATCGATGTCGGTGTGGATGATTTCGAAACCGGCTTCCTCCAGAAAGCGTCGCAGTTCCTTTTTTGTGAATCGGTACTCCCAAAAATAGTTCTTTTGGCCCCGCAGCTTTCGAATCAAGAAATAAAGACTTCTGACCGGATGTGAAACCAGCCGGCGTAAGAGCGTGACATACGGCGTCGTGACGAAGGCCAGACCGCCCGGCTTGAGAATGCGGTAGGCTTCCTGCAGCGCCTTTTGCGGCCCCTTTTCAAAGTGCTCGATGACGCCCAAAGAAATGTAGGCGTCAAAATGATTGTCCGGGTAGTTGAGATCGGTGATATCCCCCAGCTCCACCGCGACATCCGCCTTGAATTGTTTGGCGCGCTGCACGATGTTCTCGTCGTATTCGATGCCCACAATTCGATGCCCGCGTTGTGCAAACCACTCGCACCACGCGCCGAATCCGCACCCCCCTTCGAGGATTCGCTTCTGCCCGCCATTGAGAAACTGGTCGAAAATCCGCACCAGCGTCCGCCCTTCGAAGCTTTTCAGCTCCCCATCGAGACTGCGAGCGTCCCATTGTTGCACGTCGTGTTCGTCACTGGTTTTGAAAGACAGCAGCTTGTAACTCATCGATTGCTCAAAGCCTCCTCGCCAAAAGATCTTCGTGCCGGCACGCTCAAACCTCTACCCCCAGCATGCCCTTGAAAGCAAACGCGGCCACCACGCTGATGACAAAAAACGCGATCAGCCAGTGCATTCCAAACCCAAAAGCCTCAAACTCGCGCTTCGGGTACAAAATCTCCACGACCGTGGCGAAGGCCGACGGCGAGAGACTGTGCTCGGCCGGATTCATTAAAGTCGTTGTCAAATCGCCTTTTGCAATTTTGGGCGCAATGGGCACCAGCGATTCCGTTACCAGAAGCGTTTTGCCCACTGTTTTATCGTCAAGTTCGAAGAGAAGATTATAGCGACCCGGCTTCTCGGCCCTGATTCGCCAGCTTACCTGGCGCAACTGCTCCACCCGCACCGGGGGCGCGTCGAGGGCGAGACCGTCCGGGAGCTCCAGTTGGACCCGACGGAGCGTGGCAGCATCCGTGGCCGGAGCCAGTTGCACGGTGACAATTGTCTTTTCTCCGGGCCGCAGCGGCCTGTGTTCGTACCTGCTCCCCAGTTGTACCAGCACCAATCCGACAGGCACCACCAGGAACAGCATCGGTCGCAGCGATTGCTTGATGTAGAGTAGATTGCTCACGATGATGTTTTTCATCGTGTCAAACATCAGCCCGATGTCATCCCGGTACAACCGGATGGCCAAAAAGTGCCCTTTTACCAGGTTCTTAGCGCGCTTGATGGCATCCTGGTCCGAAGTAGCCTTGAAGACCAGCAGCATGATGATGCCCGTTATGAACGACACCAAAAGCATGCCCCAGAAAGGGTTGGCGTTGCGAAAGGGCGAAAACAGCAGATTAAAAACAACGCTGATGGCAGAATTGACGGTATTCATCTACGCGCCT
Organism: uncultured Cytophagia bacterium; assembly: GCA_964419085.1. Classification (GTDB taxonomy): domain Bacteria; phylum Zhuqueibacterota; class Zhuqueibacteria; order Oceanimicrobiales; family Oceanimicrobiaceae; genus CAYQOI01. Next base: position 3,296 of record CAYQOI010000113.1, read on the forward strand.
CTATTGATTACGACAGGTACCCCAGACCCTGCAGGCGTTTCTTAATCTCCTCCTCGGAGCCCGACTCATCGATGGAAGAAAGCTCTTTTTCCAGCACGTGGGCAACAAACTCTTCCACAGACGAGTAGCCGGCAATCTCTGAGAATTTTTTGACCCGCTCGTACAATTCCTTCTCTAATTTGATCTTGCTTCCCAACATGGCTTACTCCTTTCCAATTAAACCAACTTCCGCCGAGTTCCCCTTGAAGAGTTCCCTGATTTCACAAGGTGCAAAAATCCGGGTTGTAAGTCAACCAAACCGACGTAATTTTTCGCCCGTCCTCTTGCGCCGTCCTGATCCCCACCGGCCTCATCCGCCGCAGCCCGGGCTAAAGGCCCGACTCAAAAATCGGCTGGCCCACCATTTCCGGCGTCTTTTGCACGCCGAATTCGGCGAGAATGGTCGGGGCCAGGTCGTAGAGCTTGGGCGCCGGGACCTGGATCTTCTTGTTCGAAAGAATGATGCCGGGCACCAATTCCGCGGCCATGCAATGGTCCCCGCTCCACGGATCGAGATTGTCCGAAATCCACACCCTGGGAAAGCTCCCGATGGTGGTTTCCCAGGAAGCGCGATAGCCCCGACGGTAACCGATCACCAGGTCCGGAGCGTGATCCAACTGGTCGCCGGAATAGACGTCTTCGGCACGATAAACGCGGTCGATGATTCGCTCACCGTTTTCCGGGTCACGCAAGGCCAGCAGCTTTTCGCTGACCTCCTGCAGCAACGCCTCCTTGTCCTTCGGATCGACGCAGCCGTAGGCCTCCCGGCCTTTGAGATTCACATACAACCCGTTGAATCCCAGGCCGTAGACACGGGTGTTCGCCCAATCCACGTTCAGGAAGTAGCTGCTTTCTTCCTGCTTGCTCTCGTCCAGCAGCTTCACATATCCCTGGTCTTTCAACCAGGTGTTGAGATGCACAGCTCGCCGAAACGGCGCAAACCCGTGGTCCGACATGACGATGAGGGTGGTATTCTGATCCAGCCGCTGCAGCACTTCTCCCACCACCCTATCCATATTCTCGTAAACCGAGGCCAGCACCCCACCGTATTTCTTGGCCTTCTCCGGGTCGTACGACGGGTGTTGGGGATCGATCATATTGTAAAACATGTGGGCGTCCAGGTCGGTACTCGAAAAATAGAAAAACAGCAGGCCCTGGTGGAACTGACCGAACACATGGTCAAAAAAGCGTAGCCGTTCCTGAAGCACGTTTTCACTCTGGCTCTGGAAGTCGTGGTAGTCGAACACGCCCCACGACAGTGCCTTGGTGTCCTCGGGCATCCCCTGGGTGTAGAAAAACCCACAGCAATCGTGCAGTTCCTTTGCGTAGCTTTCCGGCGTTGAGATGGGAAGTGCAGGATCGGACGGGTCGATGTTGATGGGCGTCACGTAGAGCTTGAAGTGGGGTCGAACTTCCTTTAAGTAAAAGCGACAAATCCCGCTGACCGACTGCAGATGCGGAATGAGCTCGAATTTCACTTGCACCCAGTCGCTCCACTCCCTTTCCTGCAACAGGATCTCGTGGCCCTGGATTTCGATTCTTGCGGTGGGGTACTCCGGGTCGCGCCACACCCGAAACGGAATGGTCGCATCCGGTTCGTCTGACAGGAAGGTGTTTTTCGGTCCCACCAGCTTTGCTTCCACCGCGTTGTTCAGCAACTGCACCGGATAGACCACGCCGCCGGAAATATCGTCGCGGTTGGGCGGCGGATCGTCGGTGTAAAATGAGAACGTCCCAAAACTCCCCAGCAGGTCAGGCGTCCCCATGCCGCTCAGCGACTTGCCCTTGGAGGGCACGGGCGGAAAATTCGCGGGCACCCTGAAGATCGTCGTGGGCACGCCGTGGTCTTCGAGAATCGTCCAAAACGCCCGGCCTTTTCGGAGATTCTCCACTTTCCCGCCGGAAAGCGGGATGACCCATCTACCCAACTTGAGCGTCCTCTTTGCCCCTTCGGTTCGGGTGGTCGAGGAAATCGGAAGCATGTTCGTGGGATCGCGATGGATGAAATCGAAGATGCCGTGTCCCCCGGGGTTCATGCCGGTGATGAAGTTCGACCAAGCGACCGGGCTCTGTGGCGGGACGCTGGTTCCCAGGGTCTTGAAATCTCCACTGTCGGCCAGTTTCGCGAAATTCGGCATACGTCCTTCGGCCATGTAGCGCTTGACAAGCTGCGGATCCATTCCGTCGAATCCCAGGACGACGACCTTCTTCTCGATGCGACTCGCTCTTCCCGCATCACAGCCGGAATAATACATCGCGAAGAAAAGGCCCAAAAACAGGCTTACAAAGAGAAAAACGCGCTTTTCATTTCCCGGAGTTTTCATCGGCCGTCCCATGGTTACGTACTTAAGCATGAAGCCTGGTGCGTTTGGAGCAAAACGTCCTTTTCAGCTGTTGCCACACAATTTGACAAACGCCCCTTTCTATGTAGATCGGTGGTCATCCACCATCGCCTGACCACGCCCCGGCAAATCGCTTCAAGTTCACCGGGAAAACAGTGAAAAAGGGAAAAAACACGCGAGATTTGCTGTGGGAGAATCGATCCTGCTCGGGTGCCTGTACCCGAAAGACGACGGCTCTCTCTTCCGTCGACGGCATGGCAGGAAGCACCGAACGCCATGCCCAATTCATCCTGAATCTCCGTTGAATCCACTCCGTATAGCTATCCTTGTTTCGTCACATCAGTCGACGTCATTCAGCAACTTTTGTACCAGCCTGCTCGACCCTAATCCCTGCCTGTGCGGCAACGGTTTTGCGCCAAAAACCGGCTCTTACTGTACCAAAACCGAACAGTGCAGACACCATGAAACAGGCCATCGCGTGCGAAGCCCGATATTCAGTTTATCGGCAACCGGGATTGAGTCTTCACGACTCGAAGACACGATCTTCGACCGCGCAACGAAATCTCTCCTTCCCCAATTACAGGTTTGTCTCGCTTCTTTTTTCAACCTTGCCGTCCCGGGTTGTACGCACAACAAGCACCTCCCCCGTCGAGACGAAGCCGGCAAAAGTCTTCCTTCCGCGATGTCCCGGTGCAATCATGATGTAATCCTCTCCCCTTGGCGTCGTGACCTTGATCGCGAGGCCCTCGGTCTCCGGCAGCGCTTCTCCATCCTGGAACAGCGGCAGGGCCGTCACCGAAATGTTTTCCGGTGATTCTCCGGGACGCAGGGGAAACAATAGGTCGGCAAAGGTCTCCGGGACCGGTCCTTTCTTCGAGTAAACCACCGCGGGAGCGGGCTCTTTTTCGCCATATTTGGGCGAAATCCACCCTTGAATCGGATTTTCCGCACCGATTTCCTGCCGAACCGCCAAACCGTGTGTAAAGAGCGGGTAAAGAAGTAAGTTGGCCGCGCCCTGATTCTTGGTCACCACGGCCTTGTTTTCCAGAACCCGGAGCCGCAACGGGGCAAAATGGAAAAGCTGTTCGTAGCGATGTTTTCCTTTGCCCTTCAGCACATCCCATAGCACCCAATAATCCGGCTTGACGAACAGAAGCCTGCGCGTGTGCGAAACACTGCCATCTATCTTCTCTTTGACGTTGCCGTAGCCTCTGTCATAGCGCGATTCGATGAAATCGATGTCATCATTCGAGATCCAGGTGTTGGGTAAAGGCCGATGCGGCTGTGTCACCCACCGTTTCTTGTCGAAAAAGCGGAGTTGGCTTTTCCCATCCACCACCACAGTGTTGTGGGCAAAAGAAGACTCGAAATACTTGTGCCACTTGTTGTAGACATAGGTGTAAGTGCCCGCCTCCAGGATAAAGGGACGACCATATGCGAAAAGCTCGAAGCTCAGCTTGTCTTCGTGGCCGTGCGCAGATCCGAACAGCCCGCCATCGAAAAGCAGGTATCGGGCTCCGTGCGACCAGTCGCTGCGCATGACGTAAAGTCCCGTATAGGGAAAGGCCGCGGAAATCTTGTCCGGGGCTGTTCCTTGCTTCCCATCTGTGGCAAAATAGACGTAATCCTGACGCTGAAATTGCGCGGCGGGTCTGCGAAATAGCTTGCGCAGCACCTTAGCATGGAACCCGTCGTTGACCTGCGGCATGCGGCCGTCGGGTCTGGCGGTGTAAAGCAAGAAATCGTACATTTTTTCCAACTGTCTGTAGAAATTCTGCGTCAACGTCACGTTGTGCCCTTCGCTGAACTCGAGAATCGTTTGCAACAGGCGAATGACATAGCGATGGTAGAACGTCGACGCCTCGGTGTAGCCCCCGTCCGGGTAAACATCCACGGTCACGTCCCAGTCCAGCCGCTTGACCGCGATCTCGACCCAGGTCGAGGCCATGCGGAATTCAGGAAACATCGCGCCCACCTTGAGCAAGCCGTAGCTCTCCTGAATCAGATGATTGAGACTGGGAGAACGAAAATGCTCGAGAAACTGAGCGTGATAGTAGATGGCGCTCAGCATCCTGAGCTTGGTTTCCGATTTTACCGTCCTGGAAGGCAAGAACACGTAGAAAGCATCCACCCAGCTACCGCTCATCCTAAGCCCCGCTCCGATCAGCCTCCACACCGGGTCGCGCTCGTTTTTCCAAGGAATCGTGGGAACGCGATCTAGAAAGTTTTCCATGATCTCTTCGAAGTCGCGAGCATATTTTTCATCACCGGTGAGCACATACGCGGCGACAACATCCCAAAGCCATTCGAACTCATTCAAGGCGAAAAGCCAAACCTTGTCCCGGGTAGGATTCTTGTACCAATCGATTTCCCTGGGCAGCGTCTTGGTCACGTCCCACAGGGTAAATTCGCGCCTCAGAATGGCGTCGGCCCTTGAGATGATCTCGGTGGTATCCGGGTAGAGCTTTGCAATTCGCTCGCGTATTTCGCGTCGCACTGCCGGGGTGCGATGACTGAAATAATCGAGCACAACTTCTTCTTCCCGCACCATCGACGATGTCCGTTTGAGCCCGTCCGTCTGCCCGTGCCCGAGGTCGAGTAAGTCCAAAAGCCTTTCACGCACTTGGTCCGGCCCTTTCTGGAACCGTTCAGATGCCGGCTGGAAAAAGAAAATCGCCTGGGCCGCGATAAAAACCAACAAAAATGCACCCAACAAAGGACGGGAGTAGAGCTTGTCCAGGATTCTGATGTGACGGGTCAGCTTCGTGTAAAGAAGCCATGTCATCGCTACCGCGAGAACAGCAAGCCCTGTATTGCCGAGAATGCTCTGCGGCTGTCGAAATCCCGGTAAGAAATGTTTGTTGACCCAGTAGGCGACCGGTACCATGACCAGACCCGCACAAAACACGGCGATCGCGAAGCCCTCAAACCGGTCGCTGACCCACCATGCCAACGCAAAGAAAACGCTTCCTGGAACAAAAAACAAGGCATATCGGATCAATTGGTAGTGAAGAAAATACGGCCAGATATGGCGTATCTCGAGCCAGGAGTAGTTTCCCGCAACAATAAACGCGACCACATGGCAGGCGGCGACAAGGACAGTCAGCGATACGCCCAGGAATAGACTGACCCGGAATTTGTGGAGATGTCTTTTACCCGCGACCCCGGACATTTGCTTTAACCACGCGTATCCTTGCCCGATGTCGCCGTTCACGCCTCAGGAAATGGGAGCCTTTCATATCGAAATCAGACGCTGCTACAATTCCTTGGAATGATGC
>CAYQOI010000114.1:0-231 GCA_964419085.1 uncultured Cytophagia bacterium
GCTTCTGTTCCAGTTCTCTGCGGAGAGCAATGTCGCTGACCTGGAAAAGAAGCGCCGGCTGTCCCAAATAGTCGATGCGCCGCACCCAAATCTCGACGGGCACGTGACGCCCGGCTTTGGTAAGGCTGGTTCCCTCGATGTAACCCGAGCCCTCACGAAACATCTTTTCCACAAATTTGACCGCGGCAGCGGCCTGGTCCGGCGGCACGAGTTCCCGGACGTTCTTTCGGA
>CAYQOI010000114.1:241-8905 GCA_964419085.1 uncultured Cytophagia bacterium
AGATTGCCCTCGGCGTCGTGAACAAAGATCGCCAGCGGAGAGCTTTCAAACAGATGACGAAATCGTTCTTCGCTTTCCCGCCTGGCTTCCTCGGCGCGCTTCCGTTGTAACTCGGCCCCCGCGCGAACCGCGAAAATCTGAAGAAACGAAAGCTCCTCCGGCTCATCGGGCATGGGCTTGCTGTCCAGCACCGCAAGGTGTCCTACAACCTCTCCCGAAGCCGAGAAAATGGGGATACCGAGATAGCTTTCCGCGTCCAGGGCCTTGAGGTCATGGTCCTTCGGGAAAGCCTTTTGAACACGTTTCGGGTAGTAGCAGACCTCACCGTGGACGACGTTTTCGCAGGGTGTGCCAGTCAAGTCATATTCGACATTATCGCCAAAATGGTCGACGTCCCAAAACGCCAGAGTTCGAACCCGGGTCTTGTTGTCCTCGTAACATTCAGCCACAAACGCGTACTTCACCTGCAGAGCACAAGCCAGGTGCTGAACCAGAGAACGGAAAAACGCATCCCCGGTGACCGACGAGGTGCCTTCCATCAGCAGCCGCATCGCTTCTTCCGCTCTTTTCCGGGAGGTGATATCGACGCTGAAAGTCAGGATCGCAGCGTTTCCGTCATAGCTGATCGAGCGGGCGGTAAGCTCCAGCCAGCGTTGGGCACCATCTCTGCGCAGGACCCGCACTTCGTAACGGTGTGGGGCCGGTTCACCCGCGAGCCGGGCCGAGATGCGTTTCTGGACCAGCGGCCTGTCTTCCGGATGGATCAACCCGGCCACCTGGTCGGAATTCAGTTGCAGGAGTGCCTCGACAGAGTAGCCCAGCAGGCCAGCAAACGCGTCGTTGGCGAAGACGATTTTGCCATCCTGCAGGATGGTAATCCCCTGCAGCGAGTGTTCCACCAACGTGCGGTAACGGGCGACGGCCGCCTGGAGTTGGGAAAGCTGTGACTTGAGGCTTGCAAGGTCCTTTGGCTGAGGTTGTTCCGTTTTCGGCTTCACTTTCATGGATCAGACGGAATGTTCGGCAAGGTAGATTGGGAAACGCTCATCGGCTTGTGAATATCTTGGAAAAACGCATTGCGAACCACAATGCGCTTGGGACACATCCCTGGGTGGGGATTTCTACCACGACCCTGTGCTTACTGCAGCAAGGTAAGGAAAAAAAACTCAGACAGATGGCAAGTGTTTTTTTCTTGCGCCAGCCAGCGGTTCTACGCTCGGGACGTTTAGTTCAGGGGTCGCCGGCGTGGCGCCGTCTTGCAAACCGGCAGAATTGTTTGGAAAGAGGGGTCGGGCCGCAGGCAGAGATGTCAGCGGCCCGGATTGCACGCCGTAACCGCGCGGCGTGTCCATCTAATTGGATCTCGACTGCAAGGCTTTGTGAATGGCCTCCAGAAGCTGGTCCTGTTTAAAGGGCTTGTACAGCCCATCCACTGCGCCGAATTTGAGCGCGATGTTCATGAAGGGCGTGTCCACAGAACCCGTGATCGCGATGATGGGAAGCCCCGGGCAGAGGTGCACCAGCTTCTTGATGGTTTCCAATCCCTCCATTTCCGGCATCAGGATGTCGGTGAGCACGACCTCAGGTTCGTACTTTTGGTACAGCTCCACACCTTCCCTGCCGTTGGAGGCTTCGTAAACCTCAAAGCCATTTCGCCTTAAAATCTTGCAGATGGTTTCGCGGGTGAACTCAATGTCGTCGATAACCAGTACCTTCGTCATTTTCTTATCCTGATTTTGAGCATTACCTTAAAAGGTTATCGTAAGGAAAATACAATACTTGAGTGCCGGACGGTAGCGGCCCGCCCATTACGCCGCCGGAACTTGCGCGGGGAAACAGCATCCTCGGGATGAACGAACCGAGGTCAACGGGCCTTGTCCAGGAACATCAAGCTCATCAGGATGGGCAGGTACACGATGGACGCGTGCAGGAGGTACCTGGCACACCGATTTGTCCTCTCCATCGCGGTTTTGATCCCGACGGTGAAGAAGGCGATGCCCAGCACCAGCGCGCCCACCAGGTACAGGGTACCGGTGAGTCCCAGAATTGTGGGCAGCAAACTGACCGAAAGCAGGGCCAGGCAGGTGACGACGATATGGATTCCGGTGTGAATGCCGTTTTTGTCCAGCACAGTCAGAACGGAGAATCCGCCGCGGCGATAATCGTCGCGGTAGATCCAGGCGATAGCCAAAAAGTGGGGTAATTGCCAGAAGAACAAGATAGCGAACAAAACCCACGCCTCCACCTCAACCGTGCCGCGCACTGCAGTCCAGCCTCCCATCGCGGGAAGCGCGCCCGGAACCGCACCGACGACGGTTGAAAGGGGCGTCTTGCGCTTTAACGGGGTGTAGAGGAAGATGTAGGAGACAAGTGTGAGCGCGGCCAGCAAGCCCGTCGTGGGGTTTACTGCAAGGAACAGTTCCAGGATGCCCAGCAGCGAGATGGTCACAGAAAACAGCCCCGCTTGCACGACGGAAATCCGGCCGGCCGGCAGCGGGCGCCGCTTCGTGCGTTTCATCAACGAATCGATGTCCCGTTCGATGAGTTGGTTGAGCGCGTTGGTGCCGCTGGCCACAAGCCAACTACCAAGCAACGTATTGAAGAGCAGCACGAGGTCCAACGAACGCGCGGAAGCCAGGTAGAAGCCGCCCAGCGTACTGATGATGACCATAAAGGTCACGCCGGGCTTGGTGAGTTCCAAATAATCCGCGAAAGAAGATTTGAGATTTTGAATTTTTTGCATTTTCATTTTATGTTGTCGCCCGCTTGACGGCATATGGTTCTTTGATTTTCTGTTCGCCCGGGTGCATCAGCAGATGCGTCCTCAGGGTCAAAAACAGGCTGGTCCCCAGAATAAATGCCCCGGTGGCCACGTGTGCGGTGGTGGGCAAAACCGCCTTGCGCGTCCAAATCGTAAGGCCCGCCAGAAAGATCTGCAAAACCAGGGCGACAAGCAGCACGAGCGCTGGGCGAACCAGCCGGGCTTCATGCGAGTGGCGCCGCAGGACTCTGGCGGTGGTCCAGACAATCGCCACGGACACCAGAAGCGCGCCCACCCGGTGCAGAAAGTGAATGGCCACCTGCTGCGATTCGATGGGCGGAATAATCCGGCCAAAGGCCAGCGGAAAATCCGGGATCGCGAGCCCGGAACCGGTGTGCCGCATCACCGCGCCCAGAATGAGTTGAATGTAAACAAGCGCGGTGGTTGCCGCAGTGAGGTGCTGCGTCGACGGAGTGGCCACATCCGCTTGTGTTGCAGGCGCCGCGTCCACCCATTCACGCGAGGTAAACATGGCCAGACAGATAGTCATGCAGAAAAACGCCTGTGCGATGCACGCATGCAGCACGGAAATAGGGGTGGGCAGAAGAAACAACACGGTCACGCCGCCCAGAATGCCCTGGGCAATCACCGCAAACAGGGCAGCAACACCAAACCACCGGACCCAGCTACGGGGTTCCCGCACCCAAAGCCAGACGGCCAGGACCACGGTGAGCATCCCGACGACGGTCGCCACCATTCTGTGACCATGCTCGTAGAGGATGCCGCCGACCATCTTCGAAAAAGGAAAGGAAAACATGAAATGGCCATAGGTCGTGGGCCAGTCGGGCACAGAGAGACCCGAGCCCGTACTGGTCACCAGGCCGCCGATGAAAATCAGCACGAAGGTTGCCGCCGCCAGCAGCTTTGCAAACCGATGCATCCAGGCGTTGTACACAGTCTCGGGCATGGATCAGTTGTCCGCCTTTGGCTGTGCCGGGAGGTTAGCGGCCTGCTCCACCGTCTCAACCTTTGCTTTCCGGGTTCGATGGGCCGTCCCGCTGAGGTCAGGCAGCAACCCGATAATCAGCAGCGTGCAGATGAGCAGGGGCGTCAGCGCGATGACACCCAGCGTGCGTTTTTCGAACTTGAGGTGCATAAAGTAAAGCGCGACAAAGCCGGCCTTGCCCAAGGCCAGTCCGATCAGCAGCAGCCCTTTTGCAAATTGGGGGAAAAGTGGTGACGTGCCCATCGAGGCCACAAGGATCTCGGCTACCGTCAGCGCCACCAGCCACCAAAACACCCCGATGTAATTAGGCTCCAGGGACGCAACGTGCTCGTCCACCACCTCTTCTTGCTGCAAATCCGGTTTCTCACTCATCGAATTATCTCCTTTTAACTCTGTCCGGGGCTGTTGGTTTCTCTAAATCAAATAGACAAATGTGAAAACCAGGATCCAAACCAGATCAACGAAGTGCCAGTACAAACCGGCGATTTCCACGCCGTTGTAGTTTTGCGCAGAGTATTTGCCCCGCGTACCCCGGAACACGATAATGCTCAGGTAGATGACACCGCCGGTGACATGGGCCCCGTGAAATCCTGTGATGGTAAAGAACGTCGTACCGAAAAGGTAATTACCAAACGGGTTGCTGCTGAGCCCCAATCCTTCGTGAATGAGGTGCGTCCACTCGTAGGCCTGGAGGCTGAGAAAAATCAGCCCACCCAGAATGGTCAACAGCAAGTAGTTACGCATGCCTTTCGCGTTTCCATGCTTAATGGCCGAAAGGCCCTTCACCATGGTCACACTGCTGCAGATCAGCAAAAAGGTCATGAAACCCGTGAGCGGAATCCCGAAGACCTCTCCCGGTACGGGCCAGTCGAGACTACCGGCGCGGATCGCGCCGTATCCGGCCAGAAGGGCTCCGAACGACATGGCATCTCCGGCCAAAAAGATCCACATCCCCAACTTGCCCCAGCTCTCCGGGGTCAACGGCGATTCGGCGGGCTCAACCGCGTGTTCAAGTGTCGTGGCGTGACTCAATTTTGCTCTCCTCTCTTTTCTGTCCGTTCAAAATGTCTGCGAGTTTCAAGGTGTTCTTTGGTGATGCGTTTGACAAACACAAATCCCAGCACCATAGAGCCTGCGACGAAAAAGGGCATGGCCATCAAAAACAGGGTGCTCATGTTGAAGCCGTACCCCAACGTCCCGTCCAGGATGCTGTTGCAGCCGGGACAAGCCTGCACAGCCGAGACCGTTCCGCAAAGGAACAAACCCGCGAAAACCCCCAGCCTAAGAAACAACCGCTTTGCGTTTTGTACCGACATCGGTTTTCTCCTCAATCAGCAAACTCAACTCAAATAGACCAGGCCGTAAAGAAGTGGCCACAGGCCCACGACCAGCAACCAGTACATCCCCGCAAGTTTGATCGAAAGACTTGCCGAGGACAGATTGACCGGCGGACGAAATTTCAGCTTCGCCACTACCGCCCCAAGCCATACCACCGCGGCCAGGACGTGTAACGCGTGGCAACCGATCAAAACATAAAAAATACCGCCGTAAACGCTTGACGAGAGCGTAAGTCCGAAGCGCAGCAGCCTCACCCATTCGTAGCCCTGACCCAACAGGAACGCCGTTCCCAGCAGAGAAGTGATGGCCAGGCTCTTGAACACGCGCTCGCCGGTCCAGTGAGTCAGGTGACGCCACGTCCGCAGCATGGTGTAGCCGCTGACCAGCAAAAACGCGGTGTTGAGACCGGTTACCGCTACCGGCAATCTCGGCTGGTCCGGCGGTGGCCAATCGAGCACCCCAAAGCGGAAAACCAGAAACGCGCCGATGAGGCCGGCGAAGAACATGAAATCCGCACCGATAAACAGCATCACGGCAACGAACGCGTTGGCCGCGGGGCCGGCACCGTCATCGTCGCTCTCGCCGTCCCCGTACCAGGGGCCGTTTTCGTGGACCGGAGGCGGGCCGTGTCCGTTCGCTTTCCTGTGCTCGAGCGCGGCCTCACCATCGTTTTTGGTAAGGAGACCCTCTGCCATCAGTTCTTGACCAAAATCGTGATCACCGCCAGCGAGTACAAAAAAGCCAGCACGCTCATCAGAATGTACAACAGGCGGCGATTCTTTTCACTCTGTTTCTTTTCGTGTACAGCGTTCATTTTCCGTTTCCTGAAACCGCGATGGTGGCCGGCTGATTTTGTGGCAGCCAGTCCTGCGCCACACCCGGTGCGTTGTATTCGTAAGGACCGTGGTAGACCGTCGGCAGTTGTGGAAAGTTGCCGTGCGGCGGCGGTGTGGGCGCAGTCCACTCCAGTGTGTTCGCCTGCCACGGATTGTCTTCGGCCTTCTTGCCCTTGAACATGCTATAAAAGACATTGAAGAGGAAAAGGAGCTGAATCGCACCGAGAGTAAAAGCGCTCATGGTAATGAAAATGTTCAGCCCCTCAAATCTCTGGAGAAACTCGTACTGCAGCGGGTTGTAGATCCGCCGCATGTGCCCGCCGATGCCCAGAATGTGCATCGGGAAGAACGTGCAATTGAAGGCAATAAAGGTGATCCAGAAATGAATCTTCCCCATGGTGACGTTCATCTTTCGTCCAAACATTTTGGGAAACCAGTAATTGACGGCCGCGAAGATGCCGAAAATGCTGCCACCGAACACCACGTAGTGGATATGAGCCACGATGTAGTACGTGTCATGAATGAAAATGTCCACCGGCGTCGAGGCCATATAGATTCCTGACAACCCACCGATGACAAACATCGACACGAACGCGAGCGCGTGCAGCATCGGCACGGTGAAACGAATGTTGCCGCCCCAGAGTGTCCCCAGCCAGTTAAACGTTTTGATGGCGGAGGGCACCGCAATCACCATCGTGGAAACCATGAAAGTCGTTCCCAGGGTGGGGTTCATGCCGCTCTGAAACATATGGTGCCCCCACACGATAAAGCCCAGAAACGCGATAGCGGACATGGCGTAGACCATGGCCTTGTAACCGAAAATCGGTTTGCGTGCGAAGACCGATATGACCTCGGACGCGATCCCCATGGCCGGCAAAATCAGAATGTAAACCTCGGGGTGGCCGAAGAACCAAAACAGATGCTGCCACAGCAGCGGATCGCCTCCACCGCTGAGATCGAAAAATGACGTGCCGGCGAGCCGGTCGAACAGCAACATGGCCAGCGCAGAGGTCAAGACGGGCAGCGCCAGAAGCAGCAAGATCGCCACGATGAACAGCGACCACACCACTAGCGGCATGCGCATCAGCGTCATGCCCGGCGCGCGCATATTGATGATAGTGGTAATGTAGTTGATGGAGCCCATCAACGACGAAATGCCCAGCACGATGAGGCTGATGCACCACAAGTTCTGTCCCCAATCCACCCCGGTCCAGGTGGGGTCAGCCGAGAGCGGCGGGTAGCCGGTCCATCCTGTGGCCGCGTGCCCTCCCGGCACGAAGAAGCCCGCAAGCATGATGAGTCCGGAGAGCACCGCAACCCAAAAGGACAACATGTTCAGGGTGGGGAAAGCCATGTCGCGCGTTCCGATCATGAGTGGGATGAGGAAGTTGCCGAAACATCCCACCAGAATGGGCATTACCACGAAGAAAATCATGATCGTGGCGTGCATGGTGAAGAGCGAGTTGTAGAACGCCGGGGTGATGATTCCCACAGGCATGCGTTTGGCCAGCCAATTTTGGTCTTCGTCGCTCTGGGAAAGCCACCGTTCCCACACGCGGTCCATGTACGTCTGGGCTTCGCCGGTCTCCAGATAGTGTTGCGACGCGCCGATAATCGGCAACGGTTTCTCCGGGTAGGCGAGTTGCCAGCGGATCAGCATGGCAAGGCCGCCGCCGAGCAGCATCATGATCAACCCCAGCAGCAGAAACTGCTTGGCGATCGTCTTGTGATCGAGAGAAAAAATGTACGTCCTGATGAACCCTTGGTGAGCGTGAGCCGCTTCCTTCACCGCAGTAGATTGACCCATTTTTCTTCCTTCAGAATTTATAATCGATTACAATTATCCGCCGGAATATTTAAGAAGAAGGATGGAAGAACCGCATACTACTTTTCAGGCCACGTGGCCTGCTTCCAGGCGTCGTAGTCCTCATCTGCGTGCACATACAAGTGCCCGAGCATCCCGGAGTGCCCGAAGCCGCAGAGCTCCGCACAGGGAATCTCGTACGTTCCGGGCTTCGTCGCCTCAAACCAGACAGGGATCTCGCGGCCCGGAACGGCATCTTGCTTTAACCGCAAAGCGGGGACAAAAAAGCTGTGGATGACATCTTTGGATTTGAGAACAACGTGGACCACTTTGTTGACGGGAACATGGAGTTGATTGTCGATTTGGTAATCGTCTTCAGTGCCGAAGATGTTGTCGGGTCCCGGATACAGCACCTCCCAGTTGAATTGTTTGCCCGTGACCTGAACTGTGATGTCAGAGGGGGGCATCTGCTGCTTGACCCGGCTCCAGAGCGGTTTGCTGGCAAGGGCTAAGACGAGCATGGCCACAAAGGTCACGCTGGTCCAGATAAATTCCAGGGTGTTGTTGCCGTGCGAATAGATCACTTTCCGGCCTGGCTTGAAACGGTACCGAATAAGAAAATACACCAGCGTCAGCATCACCAGCACAAACACCGAGGAGGTGATGTAGTAGATCACGTGGAAAAAAAAGTCGATGTCGCCACCAAAAGTAGATACATTGGGGGGAAGCCAGCGAAGCATAAATTCCTCCTCTCGAAATTGAACTCGAATGTTCCGCGGGAAATGTAAAGAATTGAGTGTCTGAGAGCTTTCTATCTGCTTAGACAACTCGGAAATGAACATCCGAATATATAAAAAAAGAGAATAAGATGCAACAAGAATTTGGTTGTGAGCGTCGAAAGCTTTGCCTGGCGAGTCGC
>CAYQOI010000115.1:0-8880 GCA_964419085.1 uncultured Cytophagia bacterium
GATTTCCGGATGACGAATTGCAAAACGGCGGCACTTGATCAGGCAGCCGTCTCCGAGTGCGGCCGGGCTCCAGCCTCCGCTCCCTTCGGCTCCGCTCAGATATCGGGAGCGGGAGCGGCATCGGGAGCGGCATCGGGAGCGGAATCTGACACGACCTCAGAAAGCCACACCCAGCTCCACAGAGAAGCGCCCTGACTTCAACCGCTCGTCCACAAACAAGCGGTAGCCGAAGTCGGCGAAGAGGCGACGATTGATGCGGTAGTAGCCGTTGGCCTCCACCCAATTGCTGCGGGTGGTGCGGGTGCCGGTTTGATAGATGAGACTTCCCCCCGCGAGATTAAGAGACAGCCCGCGTCTCACCGGAATGCGCAGATTGACGCTGGGGCGGTAGCCCCGGTTGAACATGGTTGAAAAGTAAGAAAGGCGCGCGGTGAAAGTCGTCCAGGTGTTGAAGATCTGACGGGCCGTCAGGGCGCCGGAGGCAGAGATGGTATTCTGCATCGCTCCGCTGCGAAAGCGAATGCCGAACGTGCCGGCCAAGCGGATGCGATGGGGCAACTGCAGCGTAAGACCGGAATGCAGCCCCTGACGGGTTGCGTCGTCGAAAAGGCTGTCGGGGATGCTGCGGGTCTCATACACCCGGATGTTTTTGCGCGCGTCGAACGAGACGTTCAAGGAAAGGAAACTCAAAGGGTTGTAGTAAGCGCTGACATACATATTGCTGAATTGGATGGCGCTGACCCCGGCCCTCCGCTTCCAGCCGCGGTTTACGTCCAGCTCCACGGTCTGATATACCGACCATTTCGGCCCACCCGAAATGTTGTTCTGCAGGTAGATGTACTCGCGGCTGGTCTGGCCCCCGTGATAGCGCCCGGAAAATGCCAGCGTGGAAGAGACCCGGCGGGACTGGTAATCGCCGCTTTCGTAGTTGACAAAAAACCCGACTTTCTGTTCGTTGGTCTGAAACCCGGCGTTGCGCAGGCTGGGCTGCGTCCCACCTGCCACCCCCACGCGCCAAGGCCCACGAATCCGCATGGAGACGAACCCGCCGTCGATGTAGCCCAGACCTCGGACCTGCTCGGAAATAAGCCGGCCGAAGCCAAATTCCACCGGAGACTCGCGGTTTTCGTACACCAGACCGAATTGGTAGAGGTTGTTGGTCCACTCGTTTCTGGAAACCTCGCTGCCGCGGACCCGATCGCGATGATGGGAACGAGAACGAAAACGCACCCGGAGTTCCAACGGCATGCCCAGGAAGCGCCGCACCTTCAGGTTGGTTCGCAGACCCACCTGCCGGTAATTCAGATTCGAGCGCGTCATATCGTCGAACCAGATGGATTCCACGCTGACTCGCCCGCTGAGCTGGTTGGATGTGTTCCTGGGTTTGCGCGAGGCCCGCGCGTTGGAGCCTTTCCACCTTTTTTTCAACCGGCTTTCCGGTTTGCGGGGCCGTGCCGCGGCAGGTTGGGACTGCGCCGGCACAGCCGGAGAATGCTGCGCGTTCAGCCAGACAAATCGCTCAACCCGGTCGCCCTTCTTGAACCCCGTCCTCCGGCTCACAACCCGGCAAGCCGACGAAACTCTGGCTACATGCTCTGCAACCAGCCGTCCCACAATGCGACCGTTTCGCTTTACGGTCAGCGTGTCGCCGACCCCGATGCCTTGCATCTGCCCGAGCGTCACGTAGTAGACATTTTTGGAAATGTACCGAATTTCACCCACCCGTTTGACCCGTTGCCCCAGAGCGGGCGCGGCCACGAAGGCGACGAGGAGGAAACCCAAAGCTGCTGTTCTCGTGGTCATTTTGCCCCCTTTTACTCTTTGCCGTTGGGATGGCAATCGTAGCAAGCAGTGCTCGCGTAAACGTATCCCCTGATCCCGCGGTGCTTGTCGTCCATCTTCTGCTGGTTGTGCTCGTGACAATTGAAACAAGTGAAAACCTGCCGGTTGTTAGGGTCGATGTGGCAGGTGGCGCACTCAGCCCATTTGTTCCTGTGTTTGCCGGAAAAAATGGGGAAGTAGAGCGCGTCGTGGTCCAGAAATTTACCCTTCTGACCGTCCGGGTGGCAGAAATAGCACTCGCTGCTCTGATAGGCGTAGCCTGCGATGCCCTGGTGCTTGGCGTCCATCTCCGATTGCCGGTGCTCGTGACAATCCAGACAGGTGAATTGTTTGCGATCGGTGGGGGTTTTATGGCAGATCACGCAATCATCCCAGGTACCTGCATGCTTCCCGCTGAAGATCGGGAAATACAGATTGTCATGGTCGGTAAAGTTTCCCTTCTCGCCGGTGGGGTGGCAGGAATAGCACTGGCTGCTCTGGTACGCGTAGCCCTGAATGCCCGCATGCTTGGCGTCCATCTCGGTCTGCCGGTGCTCGTGGCACTGCAAGCAGTTGAAATCTTTGCGATTCGACGGATTGTCGTGACAGATGGTGCAGTCGTCCCAGGTGCCCGCATGCTTCCCTGCAAAAATGGGAAAGTAGAGATTATCGTGGTCTGTGAACTCCGCCTTCTCCCCGGTGGGATGACACAGAAAACACTGGTCGCTCTGGTAGGCGTAGCCGGTGATGCCCTGATGCTTGGCGTCCATCTCCGACTGCCGGTGCTCGTGGCACTGCAGACAGGTAAACACCTTTCGGTTAGCCGGATCGTTATGACAGATGACACAATCATCCCAGGTGCCCGCATGCTTCCCGGAGAAAATCGGAAAGAACATGTTGTCATGGTCTTTGAATTCGGCTTTGTCTCCGGTAGGATGACAGAACAGACACTGGTCGCTCTGGTAGGCATAACCGGCGATGCCCTGGTGCTTGGCATCCATCTCCGATTGCCGGTGCTCGTGACACTCCAGACAGGTGAACTGCTTGCGGTCACTGGGATTCTGATGGCAAATCAGACAGTCGTCCCATTTTCCTGCGTGCTTGCCGCTGAAAATGGGAAAGAACAGATTGTCATGCTCCGCGAACTCACCCTTGTCGCCCGTGGGATGGCACGAGAGACATTCGGTGCTCTCATACGCGTAACCGGTAATCCCGGCGTGCTTCACATCCATCTCTGACTGCCGGTGCTCGTGGCAATCCAGGCAGGTGAATTCCTTGCGGTTGCCGGGGTTCTTGTGACACGCGACACAATCCTCCCACGTGCCCGCGTGCTTGCCGCTGAAAATGGGAAAGAATTGGTTGTCGTGGTCGCGAAACTCGCCCCCCGAACCAGTTGGGTGACAATTCAGACAGGAATTGCTGGCGTAGCGATAACCCGACATTCCCCGGTGCTTGTCATCCATTTTCTGCTGGTTGTGCTCGTGGCAGTTCAGGCAAGAAAAGGCGGTGAAAGTGTTACCGTTGACGTGACAGTCGGAACAATCATTCCAGGTCCCGTCGTGCTGGCCGGAAAAGACGGGAAAGAACGCGTCGTGATTGGTGAGAAAAGCCGGACGCCAGCCGTTCATCTCATGGCACTCCTGGCAGTTGGTGCTGAACGAGCTGGAAACATGATTCGGATTCTCGGTGGAGAGATAGTCCTGTTGGTGGCAGGCGATGCAGTCGGTAGTGAGCATAGAGAAATCACCCTGGAGTTGGTTGCGGTGGCAGCTTTGGCAATCCACCAGCGCGTGTTTGCCCACGAGAGGAAACTGCGTGTTCTGGTGAATCTCCACTGCGTCAAAAATCTCCCAGCCCTTGAAGGTATGGCATTTTTCGCAATCCCCACCCATCTTGGCTTCGTGAATGTCCTCATGACACGAGAAACAGTTGGAGCTGGCTTCGGAAAAGTTTTCGATGTTGTGGCAGGAGCGACAGGCCACCTCGCGATGGCGATCCAGCAACTCGAATCGTGTCGTGCTGTGGTCGAAACGGATGATGCTCCAGGACTGTTCCACATGGCAGGTCTCACAATTCATGTCGAGGTTCTTGTGCGGGTTCTGCTGCGAAAATCCCGGCGTGCCGGTGACCAGACAGACCAGGACAAAGAATAAGACCGAGAAATAACGCCTGTACCGAAGTTGTCTTGCTTCCATGGTCTTCCCCTTATTTGTTTCCGTGGCAGCCTTCACACCGCCGGTCGAGCGGTCTGAACCGGATGAAACGAACGCTCCCTTTGCGCTCCTCTTTGTGACATTCCCCGCAAGCGACCTTTTCGTGCGCGCCGCGCAACTTAAAGAGCGCGTCGCGGTTGTGGTCGAAAATCAAGGCCAGCCAATCCTTGGGCGTATGGCATGTTTCACACGCCTTCGGATTAGGAGACCGCGAAAACTGTCCCAGATGCACGTCCTCGTGACATCCGCGACATCTGCGGTCCATGGGTTTAAACAGAATTCGCTCCCTGGGAGTCCCCACATCGACGCGCTTGTGGCACTTCTCGCACGCTACTTTCCGGTGCTCGCCCACCAGGGGAAAGCGCGACCGATTGTGGTCGAACTTGTTGTCGAGCCAGTCGCTGGTCTGGTGACAACTCTCGCAACCGCCCCGGTCTATCTGTGCCTTGAACTGCCCCCGGTGCACGTCAGCGTGACACCCGTTGCAGCGCGTGTTTTGAAACTCGAACATGCGAATCCCGGCCAGTCGGCCCCGTGTCGCCACCAAATGGCAGGAGACACACGGCACGGCCAGGTGCGCGCCGGTGAGCGGGTAGGCGGTGGAGGCATGCTCCTCGATGCCGAATTTTGCCGGAGTGAAGCCGAACACGTCGTGACAACTGTCGCAGCGCCCGCGGTCGGCCCGGTCCACAAATTGGCCCCGGTGCACATCCCGGTGACAGTCACTGCAATTGGCGAAACGCAGAGGCTTCTTGAATTTTCCGCTGGTGTGACACTTTTCGCACGCCACATTTTTGTGCATGCCCAACAGCGGGAAGCGGGTCATGGAGTGGTCAAAACTCTTGCCGCGAATGCGATGCCACCCACTGGTGTTGTGGCACTTGGTACAGGTTTGCCCGAATTTGCCCCGGTGCACATCCTCATGGCACGCGCTGCAATTCCGGAATGCCAGGTCCGCGAATTTGACAAAGGTCGTTTTTCCCGGGCTGCGGAGCTGCCGCGGCAGCGGAACGCTGGGATGGCACCTGGCGCACGGCCCCTCTAGATGCTGACCGGTGAGCCGGAACCTGGCGCGATCGTGGGAAAAGCGAACGGCCGGCTTCCAGCCATCGAACCCGTGGCAGCGCAAGCAATCACGGTCCAATTGGCCGCGGTGTTCGTCCTCATGGCAACTCAGGCACTTCGAGTCAAGTCCGAGGAATGTTGCCCGGAGGTCGATCTTGTCGTTCAGTTTCTGCAGGTCAAAAGCCATTTTTTCCGGTCGATGGCATTCCTTACATTCGATTTGTGCGTGCTTTCCCTTCAAAGAAAAGCCGGTCAGACGATGGTCGAATTTCTTCTGCCCTTTTGGCCAGAAGATCAACTTGAAATCCCGGCCGTTGTGCTCGCTGTGACACCTGAAGCAGGTCTGCTTGCGTTTGGCTACAAGCAAATAGTGGTAGCCAGACTTCTTCTCCAGTTGCTGTTTTATCTCCACATGACAGTTGAGGCATTTCTTGATGTCGGGGCCGCCCCCCAACGTGTGACACTTGGTGCAATTGGTCATGCCTTCCAGCTTCTGGTGGGCACGCGCAAGCTTGCCGGGGGATATTTGTCCCCACAGCGGCGTAGCCAGCAGGCCCATCAAAAGCCAGGCAAGTTTTTCGCTTCGAACCCTGCTCTTTCTCCTCATCCGCGTTCGTTTGTCAACCTACGACTTTACCACCGAACCTCCAGCCCCCGGCACGCGCTTCAGCCCGTCAAAAGATCCAGCGATACCCGAACAGGATGGTCACCGTCACATGCAAAAACATGATGATGATCATCACATAAGCAAACGGTTTGTGGGCGACATGCCAGTAGTGAAACAGGGGCTTGATGGCGGACAGCAGGGCCATCTTGCGCATGAGAAGGGATTGCTGTTTGGCGACCCAAACGAGATGCGCCACCTTCTCCTGCGGCAAATCGAGCTGTTCCCGTCGCAGGCGCCGTTTGAATGCCCGTACCCGAAACGGGCGGGTCAGGTCGTCCTTAAGAATCGCGGCCAGGACCGCCAATCCACCACCGCCACGGCGCATTTTGGTCACTGCTTGGCCCTGCAAGCGCCGCAATTGTTCAGGCTTGATATGATATTGCTCCACCAGCACCCGGGTCATCCGCTCATTATGCTCGGACATCTCTTTTGCGGTAAGTTCATCGCCGGAGAGCGCCCGGGGTATCTGTACGTACAGATACCGGCCCACAAAACCGCTCAACATCACCGCGACCATTGAGAAGTAGCTCACGGACACAAGCCCCCCGAACTTGAACGATGTGTGAAGGGTCACCAAAATGGGCCCCATGATCCCCAGGAAAATATGGATGTTCAGCCAAGAGCGGAGTTTGCCAAAGCTCAAGCCGCAAAGGCATCGTTTGCGCATCGAATAGAGAAATAGCAGCAACATCATGCTGCTCCCCACGATTCCCAGGCCATGGCCCCACAAGCCGCTGGGCTTCAAGAGCGGATGGAGCGGAGAATGGGGCCGCTGGGAAAGCGGCAAGGTGTAATAATGTAGGCCTTTTGTGAGTACGGCGGCAACGACCATCAGCCCGCCGCCGTATAGGATAATGAGAACGGCTTTATGTAAACGCACATCACCTCTCGCCAAATTTTTTCTGAATGCTTATCCCGATTTTTTTCAGGAACTCCGTGGGCAAAACGCCACCGATGAAAACAAACACATAGTCGTTTTTCAGGCTGAAGGTTTCCTCCCCTCGAGTTAGCAACACATCCTCCCGCCTGATTTCCAAGACATTGGACTCGAACAGCACATTGACGCGGTCGTACTTCATGGCCTCTTCGATGCGCTGCTCGTTCTTCTCCTTGATGCGAC
This sequence comes from uncultured Cytophagia bacterium, assembly GCA_964419085.1. Lineage (GTDB taxonomy): Bacteria > Zhuqueibacterota > Zhuqueibacteria > Oceanimicrobiales > Oceanimicrobiaceae > CAYQOI01. Next base: position 6,887 of record CAYQOI010000115.1, read on the forward strand.
TGAAGGCATTGCGGCGGTAAGAAAGCGTGACATCCGTCCCCTTCTGCTCAGAAAGCGCCAGGGCCGCTTCCACCGCGCTGTCGCCGCCTCCCACCACCAGAACCCGCTTCCTGCGGTACTGTTCCGGTTCCAGCAACCGGTAGGCCACCTTGGAAGAGCACTCACCCGGCACGCCCAATTTGCGCGGGGTGCCGCGACGGCCGATGGCCAGCACCACGCGCTGCGCGAGATATTCCCCTTTCGCGGACGTCACCTTGAAATAGCCATTCACCCGTTCCACTGTCTCGACCTTTTCGCTGGTCTGAATCTCGAGACCGGTGCGCTGAATCACATCGTGCCACAGATCGAGCAAGTCCTCCTTGATGATCTCGCGGAACTTCACCTTGCCGTAAAGGGGGATCTCCATGGGTTGCGTCATCACCAGTTTCTGCCGCGGATAGGTGAGAATGGTGCCGCCGATGTCGTCCTGCTCCAGGGTGACGGCCTTGAGATGGTGCTTTTGCGCTTCCAGAGACGCAGCAAGGCCGGCCGGGCCCGCACCGATGATCACGACGTCAAGGATGCGCGGATCGCGTCTTTTGAGCGACTGCTGAATGTAATCGACGCACTGACGCCCCTGGGTCACCGCGTTGCGAATCAGGCCCATGCCGCCCAACTCGCCCGCGATGTAAACCCCCGGCACGTTGGTCTCGAAGTTCTCTTTGACAAAAGGCAGCTCCACACCGCGGCGCTCGGTGCCAAAAACTAAACTGATGGCCTCGACACCGCAAGCGGCCTCGCACGCGCCGTGGCCGATACACTTGGTGGGGGCAACCAACACCGCTCGCCCATCCAGAACCCCGAGAATCTCGCCCTCGGGACAGGCCAAAACACATGAGCCTGCACCGATACACAGATTAGGATCGATCTTCGGATGCAGAGAAACCGGCTCGGTCAGTCCGCGCTCCACCGATTCCTTGAGTTTCTTGCGAGCACGCTTCGTGCGTTGGATGTTTCTGGAAATGTACAGCGTTGGGATGCCGACAGCGACAAGTGTGGTGAACCCGTACGTAAGCAGCTCTAACATGTCCCTTCCGATGGTTTAATTCAAAAGTCTGATTCCCTGACTTTTTGCAACTCCCGTACCAGCGAGCACCCACCTTAACGAATCTTAATCTTGGGCCTCAGTGAGGATATGTAGGGGAGCCAGGATGCCACACGAAAAAGACACCGCCGGTGACGGCGCCTCAATCATATTCTTCATCCTCATGTGAAGAGGTCAAAGTCGCTTCCGGTAAGCCGTATTCTCATCGGAAAACGAACGCTGATACGCGCGCCGACAACATTTTTGTAAGAGATTTCCGTCATATCTGCCACTCCGGTGCGACTCCGGACAGCGTTGCAAACCCCGCTTCTACCTCAGAGAGAAGCGAAGAATCCGGCCTTTGCCCTGCTCGGCCAGAATCAGATCACCGGACTGGTCAAAAATCATGCCCTGCGGCGAACATAGGCCCTCGCAGGCAACTTCCAGGTGGCCGTCCTGGAATTTCAACAGCCGGCCGGGACACTTGTCTTCGGTGATCCACAGCACCCCATCGGGACTCCAGGCTACCTGGTCAGGCTCGTTCAGACCTTCGATCACAGCCTCGACCCGTCCGTCGCTCACCGCCAGAATACGACCCGTCCCTGTTTCGGCGACATAGATTCTGCCATCCGGCCCGATGCTGAGCCCTTCCGGCCGGTCGAGCCCCACAGCCAAAACCTTCGCTTCCCCTTCTGGGCTGATTTTGAGGACCCGGCCATTGGGATGGTCTTCGGCGATCACAAGCTCTCCCGTCGGAAGCACATCGATGCCCTCCGGTTTGTTCAAACGAATGAGCACATCGTATTCGCCGCTATCGAGGTCATAGCGGAGTACCCGTCCTTCCGGCACCTCTTCGCAGGCGTAAAGCACTCCTGCAGAGTAGACTAACCCATCACTTTCGTCCAGGCCGGAAATGAGAACCTCGTGAGAG